>NZ_JAOPHO010000064.1:0-23333 GCF_033141925.1 Peribacillus sp. CSMR9 | reverse complement strand
GTATCGAATGAGAATTGTCTTTTTTTTAGTTTGATTTACCGTACTAGTTAGAAAAACGTGAGTTTTTCAGCAGCCTCGAAATTCGCTATCCTTTTTTCGATATATTTTTAGATTTGCTTTGCGCCCCCGATAATAAAAATGATTAATTCTCGCAAGCGATAAATGGATATGTTACAATTTTTCCAGATATTTCTTTTAGAATATCTCCTCTGAACACCGACCGGCAAAACTCAGCATTAAGGGAGTAACAGAGCTAAAAAATTGGTCTTGACGCTGCATGCATTGGTTTCAAATGTTAGCCGTTCACAATAGATGGGAGGGAGTCGCTATGAAGAATGATATGAAAACTGAAGTGTTCTCTTGGTTGAAATCTATCTTATTCGCTTTTATGATCGTGTTTATTTGCCAACAGTTTTTATTTACGCCAGTTACCGTCAAGGGTAAATCAATGGAGCCGACTTATGAAAACGATGACCGGATCGTGGTAACTAAAATCGGAAAGCCAGAACGTTTCGATATGGTTGTATTTAATGCACCGGACGCAGATGCGAAGTATATAAAAAGGGTGATCGGTTTACCAGGTGACAGTATCGAAATGAAGGATGATATGCTGTTTATTAATGGAATAGAGTATACAGAACCATATTTGAAAACGAAAAAAGAGGAAATTCCACCTGAAGAAAATCTGACGGAGAATTTCACCCTGAATGATTTACTTGGGAAATCCAAGGTACCTGTTGGTCACTTATTTGTCATGGGGGACAATCGCAGGAAAAGTTGGGATGGAAGAAGATTTGGTTTTATTTCAGAGGAATCACTTGTGGGCAAAGTGGAATTTCGCATCTATCCATTAAATGAAATAGGGGTCCCGAAGTAAAGGGATCTTAGTGTGTACACATGTTAAAGTTTAGAGGATAATTATATTGACTAAGTTGTAATTATAGAAAATGATAGATAAGAACCTTTTCCGATGGTTAAGGTTTTTCATTTTGGATTATGGAGGTTTTTAATATGACGAATGGGTTAGCCGCCAATTCCATCCCGATGCTGGATGAAGATATGGGACGGCAGGTAAAAGGCCATGTCGATTCACTGACGGTTCCTCAGGGAAGCTTAGGACGACTTGAGGAATGGATAATCGAATTGGCCAAGATGACAGGAGAGGCCTTTCCGGACATTTCTAAACCGGGTGTTATCGTGTTTGCAGCCGACCACGGAATTACGGAAGAAGGGGTGTCGGCATATCCAAAAGAAGTGACGGAACAAATGGCACTCAATTTCCTGAATGATGGAGCCGCCATCAATGTACTCAGCCGTGCGATAGATGCTTACTTGGACATTGTCGATATAGGGATCGATGCAGATATCGAGGCTCCGGAATTAACTTCGAGAAAAGTCCGCCGTGGAACTAGAAACTTTTATAAAGAAGATGCGATGACAAAGGAAGAAGCACTTCAAGCGCTTGAAATTGGATATGATCGTGCACAGAAAATGATTGCCCGTGGAGTGAACTGCATGATTCTTGGTGAAATGGGAATCGGAAATACGACATCCAGTTCCGCCATCATTTCCGTCGTAAGCGGGAAAAGATCCGAATTGCTAGTGGGACAGGGAACAGGTTTGAAGTCTGAAGGCATTTTACATAAGCAAAGAATAATTGAAAAAGCGATTTCGTTAAGAAAACCTAGTCCTGATGATCCAATCGATATTTTGATGAAAATCGGTGGATACGAAATTGCAGGTATGGCAGGGGCCATGATCGCTGCAGCGAATAACCGTATACCCATTCTTGTTGATGGTTTCATTACAACCACGGCCGCTGTATTGGCCAACCTCATTTCTGAACATGCAGCAGATTATATGTTTGTTGGACATCGATCGGCTGAACCAGGTCATAGAACAGCCATAGAATTGCTTGGTAAGGAGCCGATCCTCGATATAGGAATGAGAATCGGAGAAGGAACAGGGGCCGCAGTGGCATACCCGATCCTAAAGGCAGCGACATTGGTCCTTAAAGAAATGGCAACATTTGACTCGGCAGGCGTGTCAAATAAATAAGAGAAATAAGAGACCTTCATGTGAAGGTCTCCTATTAGATTGCAGTGAAATATTCTTTTAGTTTACTTTTACGTAATGGGTAATTGACCTTTATATTTCTTCATTTTCCTAACGACTGAAGGCTGGCTTATACCTAAGAATTTTGCCATTTCATATGTGGATTTACATTGTTTACTTGCTTTCATCATCATCCATTTTTCCACTTGTTCAAGAGCGGTTTTGAGATCACGATCCTCAACCATCATTTGGTCGATCATTAAGGTATCATCTTTTTTCTCCAAAGATACTTGTCCATGGAAATGGGAAGGGAGGAAGCCTGGGAAAATGATAGAGTCTTCCGAGGTCAGAATGAGCCGTTCAATCAGATTTTCCAATTCACGCACGTTCCCTGACCATTTATGCTGAATCAGGATTTCGTAAGTGGAAGGATGCAACTTCTTATCTGTTTTGTATTTCTTGTTGATGATTTCGAGATTATGATTGATTAAGATGGCAATATCTTCTTTTCTTTCCCGTAAAGGCGGTATATGGACGGGAATCACATTTAAGCGGTAATACAAATCGAGCCTGAATGTGCCCTTTTCGACCATTTCCTCAAGGTTTTGATTCGTTGCGGTTACAAGCCGGAAATCTATCTTATGCTCTTTTTTTCCGCCCACCCTTTTAAAAGTCTTCTCCTGTAGGACATTTAATAATTTCACTTGCATATCCAGGGGGAGCTCCCCGATTTCATCCAGAAATAAGGTTCCATTGTCTGCCTGTTCAATCAGCCCTTGCTTACCATGCTTTTGCGCACCGGTGAAGGATCCCGCTTCGTATCCAAACATTTCAGATTCAAAGAGACTTTCTGGAATGGTACTGCAGTTGACTTCGATGAATGGCTCTTTGCTGCGGTAACTCTGATTATGTAGCCGGCGGGCGAAAACGCTCTTGCCCACCCCCGATTCCCCAAGAAGCATGACAGTGGCATCCGTTTTGGAAACACGGAGTATCGTTTTGGCGATTTGCCGCATTTCCTTGCTGCGATAGATCAGCTCCTCCTGTTCCCTCAGTTCCTCGACCTCCGATTGATATTCTTGAATCTTTTTCTCCAATTGACCGTACTGGTCCTGGAGGTTTCTGATTTCAGTTTGATCTTGGGCATAACTGACGACCCGAATCAATTCACCATCATCATCAAAGATGGGATAGGCAGTCGACATGACGATCTTTCCCGTCTTCGTATGCTGCATGATTTGAACAGGTGTTTTCTCTTTCAATACCATGGCAGATATTGAAGGCGTAAGTATTCCTTCCGTTTCGAGCTGATATACGGATTTTCCAAGATAATGGTCGGGTTCAATTCCATAAATCCACCAATGGTTAGGATTCGTAAATAAAATGAATCCCTTTTCATCAGTCACGGTAATATTATTATTCGATGTGCTGATGATGGTTTCCAAAACTCTTTTCACATTGTTTTCACTCATCATTTTCCCCCTTGTCCGCTTTTTCGGTTGATTCAAATATAAATCAAAATTAGAGGTGAAATCAAGAATTTTCAGATTCTTTGATTTGGAATTGAATCGTTTTTTTTGAAATCCGCATTTTTATAGTAGGCAGTAGCTCCGAGGTAGCAGTTCGTTTTTGGAATGGTTGGGAATAATGAATTTTCTTCAACACCTTTAAAAGCATCCTCTTCCCTTTGAGTGGTTAAAGATTTCCACACCATTCCAGGACAATATCCTCAAAGTTCAAAATAGATTAATAGGTTAGCGAAGGCAGCTCTTATTTATATGGATACTTATACGGTTAACCTACTTATGTTTGGGTATTAATAAAGTAGAGATGAATCAATTGAAGGAGTGATTGACTTGGCTGGAAACAGAACCTTGGGACAATATTTATACGACTGCTTAAAAGCAGAGGGCATTACAGAGATTTTTGGTGTACCCGGAGACTATAATTTTTCATTGCTAGATACTTTGGAAGATTACGATGGGATTGAGTTCATAAATGGACGAAATGAACTCAATGCCGGATACGCTGCGGACGCCTATGCCCGGGTGAAGGGCATGTCGGCACTTATCACCACCTTTGGCGTTGGTGAGATGAGTGCATGCAATGCAGTCGCTGGTGCGTACAGTGAAAATGTGCCGCTCATTCATATTGTCGGCTCACCAAAGTCCATGATCCAAAAGGAGAAAGAGCTTGCCCATCATACGTTAATGGATGGAGATTTTGATGTTTTCCGTAAGGTTTATGAGCATATCACCAGTTATACGGCGATTCTTACACCAGAAAACGCGGGTAGGGAGATACCGGAAGCGATCAGAATTGCGAAGGAAAAGAAAAAGCCCGTTTATTTGGTAGTGGCCATCGATCTCATTACAAAACCGGTGATTTCCCACACCGAACCTTCCCAAAATAGGACCAAAACGAATGACGATGCATTGCAGTCAGCAGTGGAGCATATAAGGAAAATGTTAGAGGATGTAAAAAAAGCAGTCCTGCTTGTAGATATGAAAACACTTCGTTATAACTTGCAAGGATCCGTGCAGCAACTGGCTGAGCAGTTAAATGTTCCAGTCGCTTCGTTAATGCAGGGGAAAAGCGTGTTTGATGAGAGTCATCCCCTTTATATTGGTGTATACGGCGGAGCTTTTGGAAGTAAGGAGGTAGCTCAGGCCGTTGAGGAAGCGGATTGTATCATTGCAGTAGGTGCTGTTTGGTCAGACGTCAATACATCCAAAGGTACAGCAAAGCTTAATCCGCTGAAAATGATAGAGGTTCAACCTGACTCCTTAAAAGTGGGAGTTGCCAGCTATATGAATGTCAATGGTGAAGATGTTCTAAATGCTCTCAAAGAAATTGGCTACCGGCAGAAGGAATCTGTTGGAACAACCTCGTTTCCGTATGACACAATGGTCGGAGACCCAACAGCACCACTGGAAGCGGCCTCTTATTATCCTCGAATTCAGCAAATGTTGAAGGAACATGACATTGTGGTCACTGAAACAGGAACATTCTATTATGGTATGTCACAGGTTAGACTGCCAAAAGGGGCGACCTATATAGCTCAGGGAGGCTGGCAGAGTATTGGTTATGCGACACCCGCTGCTTTTGGGGCTTGTATAGCGGATAGAAACCGTCGTGTACTTTTGTTTACTGGTGACGGCTCGATACAGCTGACAGCACAGGAAATAAGCTCGATGTTGGAGAACGGCTGCAAACCCATCGTGTTCATCCTCAACAATAACGGCTATACGATAGAAAAATTCTTAAACGTAAAAGTCGATATAGAAAAACAGGAATATAACGAGATACCAGAGTGGGAATATACAAAGCTAGCTGAAGCATTTGGCGAGGAGGCCTTCACTGCGAGAGTCAGGACGAATGGAGAACTGGATGATGCCATCAAGAAGGCTCAGGAAATGAACGCCGAAAAACTTTCCCTTATAGAAATGATCGTGAAAGATCAAATGGATGGACCAGAGTATCTTAATAAAATAAGGCAGTATCTTGAGACGCAAGAAAAACAAAATTAATACCTATAGGCCTTCTATCGGAGAAGGCCTTTTTTTAATGGGAATATTGATAATGTAAAATGTTGGATCATTATCATGCGAAAAAGCGTGTTTGATCTTTTTATCAAAACACGCTTTTTCCATTTGTTATAAAATTTTTTTAAGAGAATATTTAGCCAACAATTGTTATTGCCATCATTTAATTAATAA
Source organism: Peribacillus sp. CSMR9 (assembly GCF_033141925.1). Lineage (NCBI taxonomy): Bacteria > Bacillati > Bacillota > Bacilli > Caryophanales > Bacillaceae > Peribacillus > Peribacillus sp. CSMR9. The sequence continues at coordinate 17,559 of NZ_JAOPHO010000064.1, read as the reverse complement.
CACGGACAGCCTTTACAAAACTAGGTCCCCAGTAAGAATTGTTAATGTTAGCGTAGGATACACCTTTAGATGTGGAAGCATTCAGCATTTGACCGTTTCCGGCATAAATTCCTACATGATTAATTACACCATCATTATTGGTATCGAAAAATACTAAATCCCCTTTTTGAAGGGCTTTCAGAGATACAGCCGTACCAGCCTGTGATTGTGCCACTGAATTTCGAGGCAAGGAAATACCTGCATTTTGGAAAGCTCTTAATGTGAATGAAGAGCAATCAAATATGTCAGTACGTGAAGTGCTCGCACCGTAAACATACTTAGCTCCTAGGTATCTTGCGCCGGCAGCCAAAACTTGATCCGCTTTGGAAGAATAAGTCAATTTTGGCGGTTTTTTAGATGCAGATGAAGATACTGATGCTTTCCCGGAAACACGGATGGATTGGCCTATACGAATACGATCTGAATTAGAAATATTAGGGTTTATTTTAAGTAAGGCACTAAGGGAAAGGTTATATCTGTTAGCGATGGTCGATAAGGAATCCCCTAGTTTAACCACATAAGTTTCTGTTGTATTTTTACTATTGTTCGTATAGTTGTTAAGGGTATTAACCTTCAAAACTTGACCGGGAAAAATAAGAGTGCTAGTCAAACGGTTTTCAGACTTTAATTGTTGGATAGTCATATTATTGACTCTGGCGATTTTTCCCAGGGTGTCCCCTGATTTGACTGTGTATGTATCACTTGAATTACTGTTTTTAGCCTTAGAGCTAGATGCAGGAGCTTGTCCGGAAACACGGATGGATTGTCCAATATAAATACGATCCGAATTGGAAATATTAGGGTTTGATTTAAGCAAGGCACTAAGGGAAAGGTTATATTTTTTAGCAATTTTAGATAAAGTATCCCCCAGTTTAACCACATATTTTCCGGTTTTGTCTATATTTTTATCCGTTTGCATGTTAAGGCTATTGACCTTCAAGACCTGGCCGGGAAAAATAAGGGCACTGGTCAAATGGTTTTGAGATTTTAACTCTTGGACAGTTGTATTATTAGCTTTAGAAATTTTATCAAGGGTGTCCCCTGATTTGACTTGATAAGAACCAGCATAAGCAGAATTTCCTGCCACAAGGGTACCTATTATAGTTCCTGCAAGAATAAAAGAGCTTTTCGAATTGTTCATTTAGGAAAGTTCCTCCTGATGTGGTAAAAAAATATGTAGCATTTATATTATAAGGCTATGAAATATAAAAAACATGACAATATAAAAAAAAATTCATTCAGAAAATAAATGAAATTCGCCTTTTTCAGGTTATCCTGTTACAGGTAAATGTGGTCTGGTCACCTCGAGTGGGATTCAAGTGCAATGAAATAGGGCACATTCAGATTATATTAATTGCAGAAAGTAGGTTGGGATGGTTCAAAGATAGTTTCAAAAATACAGGGTTTGGCCGTAGAAATGGATAACAAGTCTCCTTGAAATTCATTACATAAAATGGAGGTTTTGGGTCGGGTAATTAAAAAGAAAGGTAAGAATACATATCCTTACCTTTCCTTGATTAATTTTTTAATATTGTCTATAAACGTAGGGATCATCAGGTTCAACGATTTTGCTATGTGATGATACTTTGAGTATAGGAATGGTTTTTTTAAATGGCTGATAATAAATGGATTCCAATTCACCCGTCACGGAATACCACTCATCATTTTTAGGATGCATTCCTTCAGGAAATTCGATCAGCATACCGAATACCCCAGAGTCTGCGACACAGTGAATGACCCCAAAACGAAACAGGAATACCTGGTTTTTGGCTAGCTCATCTGAATTGTACGAAAATCCGGTTAACGTTATTTGTTTGCCGGCGAACTTTCCAGGGGAGTAATAGATGGCTTCTAAATCGGTAAGATAGTTTTTGTCGGTTAAATGAAGACTATCACGATCAGCCAAGCTTTTGAGCGAGTGATCCATTAAAGTTAAATAATCATCCTTGCCATAATAAAGACTCGTATCCGGCTGCAGAAATTGATGCTGGCTATATTCATCTGTGTCATCATACACGGGGAAATGAAATCCTTTTTTTTCTACGATATTGGAGTCCATTGTGGCAACAGGCAAAAAGAGGCCGGTTAAAATGGGAATTAAAAATAGCGTGTAAGTAAGGTTTTTTTTCCATTTCTTGTTTTCCTGGGAGTGATCATGCCCGCACTGACAATCCTCAGACTCTTCTTGATTTCCTTCTTTGATATATATATAAGATCCCATTAAAGTGAACATAGCCAGTATATAGATAGCAATCTGTGAAACATAAGAATATTCCATATTAATGTATTTCGATATATTCCCTGAGGCGTGTAGATGCATGAATAAAAATGTAAGTCCAAGTAATATGAATAATCTTCCCATATAAAACACCCTCTTTAAGAAATAAACAATAAAGTTAAACCAAGGACGGAAATAAATATATAAGCCATCAAACATAAAACAAATTTTGTTTTGAATGTACCTAAAAGCATGATCGTATTTTTAATATCAAACATGGCCCCAAATACAAGAAAAGCAACTAGTGAAGAGGGCGAGAAGGTACTTCTAAAAGAACTTGCAACAAATGCGTCGGCTTGGGAACACAAGGACATGACATAAGACAAAGCCATCATGACTACATTCCCGGGTAATTTGCCTTGACCAATTTCTAGCAATAGGGATGTTTTCAAAAAGGTTTGAATGGCAGCTGCCAGAAGTGCACCAATGATTAGGTACTTTCCAACAGAAAAGAACTCTTCAATCGAGTGTTTAAACATCCCCGTTATCTTGTCTTTAAATGTATGTTTATTGTGATGTGTATGTTCGATATGTTCCTGTTTAAGCTGATTTGTCTTAAATTGAAAAGATAGGATGCATGCAATGATCAAGACGACCACCAATGCAATTCCACCACGATAGAAAACCATGCTCCAGCTATTACCAAACGCAATATAGGTGGAAAACAGGACGATCGGATTCAGAATAGGAGCAGAAAGCATAAAGGCAATGGCCGCAGAAAGAGGAACCCCTTTAGCAATCAAACGGCGGGTAATCGGGACGATCCCGCACTCACATGCAAGAAAAAAGACCCCTGCACCTATTGCGAATAGAACTGATAAGATTGGATTTTTCGGTATAATCCTTGCAATCATCTCTTCTGACACAAACATTTGGATGATTCCAGATATAAGGACTCCCAGTAGAATGAAGGGAAGGGATTCAATTAGGATACTAATAAAAATTGTATTCATTTGCAAAAGGGCCTGAACGTTCATCATAAACCACCTTCCATGTTGCTGACTTAACTATATTAGATTCGTAATAGAAGGAAGTCAATTAATTATTACTAATGTAATAGGCTGGAAGTTGAACGTTTAGGTAAAAATTGTAAGTGGATTTGATTGTAATGTAACGAGTTATTTTGAAAGAAGAAAAGAAAGGGATATAGGAGACGGAATTGTGACAAGTTATTAGTTGTCACTAATAAAAGAAGGATTAGTAATTACTTCAACTAACACTTTGTTCCTTGTGTCTTCGATGGACTCTACATACATTCACAGTGCTTTTGTCCACGACTTTTTGAAATGGACTTCGAGATGCGGAGTCCATTATTTTTTCGCCTTTCCCCGCCGCCCATTAATCAGTCAGTCTGGGAAAGAACTCCCGGACTGGTGGAAATTACTATCTTCTTGGTAATTTAGATTGTCTTTTACTAAGCAGTTATTTCTTATGGACAAAGAAAAAAATCCCCACAAAGTGTTTGTGAAACATCCACAGAATACCTGTAGACTTTTTCACCGTTCACTTAGAGGAGATTTCATCACCGTGATTTTCCCTGTCATCCTTTTTTAATTAGGTTCTTGCGAGAGATAAACGGATTGTCGGTAACCCAAAAACGCCACGGATAATCTTTTGCTTCCCCGGTGTTATCAATTCCGACGCGGGGCCCGCTAGAAATGTGTTCGGGTTGCTTTCCGGCAGCAAGATATAGAGGAGGATTAGTAAAGGACCGACCATAATCAGCCATGGTGATGCCAAGCGCCTTGGTTAGCTTTCCAGGTCCATCCGTCCATTTACGTATATCGGCTATTCCGCGTCTTTCCTGCATTAACTCAAGCCCTGAATAGGGTTCCAAAGCGCGAATCAAAATGGCCTCCGGATTTTCAGGCCCGCCGCTTACAACATTGACCAGTGTATGTGTGTGCATGACGTATGTATAAATTAAACCGGACTCACCGAACATCACTTCCGTCCGTTTAGTCCTTCTATTTCCAAAACTATGTGCGGCCCTGTCCACCGGTCCCATATAAGCCTCTGTTTCAACAATGAATCCAGAAGCGGTTCCATCCGCAGTTTCTTTTACAATCAGGCAGCCAAGCAGGGATTTTGCCAGTTCAAGCGTAGGCTGATTATAAAAATCCGCAGGCAAAATTGAATGGTTTATCTTGTTCATAGTATCACTCCATTTAGTCTCTTACAGGTAAATTTCCCTTATCGATGAAAAAGAAACATAGGAATGCGGGAATTAAAAAGGCCGGCTGATATAATCAGCCGGTCCAGAGCATATTTTTAACCTATTTCCTTTTCGGTTTCTTGATCTCTTTTTATTCGGCCCGAACCCACGGAAAGTGCCACTAATATTCCGGCGGAAACAAAAAAGATACCTGTGACGAAAACACTGGAAAATGCACCGATCCAAGCATTTTCAATCGTTTTTATAAGGATATTACTGACTTCCGCCGGCATTTTAAGGTTTTCAGGATAAAGCATGATGTTGAATAACTTATCCGTTTTATCGGCTAGTGCTTTCAATGCCTCATGCAATACAGGGTTCTTTTGGCTTACGACCGCATCATCCATATTTTGCTGGAGATTATGATTCATGACGGCATTCAAAACCGTGATGCCCATCGTTCCTCCTATTGATCGGAAGAAGGTCGAAGCCGCTGTAACCGACCCTAGCTGTGATTTTGGAAATTCATTTTGAACGGCAATCATCAATGTCGGCATGACAAGACCCATGCCGATCCCAAGGATAGCCATGAATGAGTACGCAGTGAAAATGGTCGTACTGCCGTCCATCGTACTCATTAGGAAGAAGCCTAGCGTCGCAATGGCCATTCCATAGGTAAGCACTGTTCGAAAACGGAATTTCAACAGTAACCGCCCGCCAACGACGCTGGAAAGAATCAAACCGATCATCATCGGAGTCATTGTCGACCCTGCTTTTGTTGGTGAAACTCCAAGAATCCCTTGCATGAACAGCGGGACGAACATGATTGCCCCGAACATCCCGAGGCCCAGCAGGAAGCCCAAAATACTTGTGGTGGCAAATACTCTATTTTTAAAAAGGGATAAATCAAGAATCGGTTCAACTGCTTTTCTTTCAAAAAAGATGAATAGGGTAATGAAGACAATGGTGCTGCCGAAAATCAAGAGAGACTCCAGTGATACCCATTCGAACTTATCACCACCAAAAGTCAAGCCTAGCAGTAAGAGGACAATACCAGGAATCAAGGTGAAAATGCCTAGATAATCGATATTCACTTTCTCTGATTTGCGTATGCCTTCATGTTTCAACCCGACATAAATCAATATGGCAGATAGTAAGCCCGTCGGTACATTGATCAAAAAGATCCAATGCCAGCTGATATGGTCAACGATCATTCCGCCCAGAAAAGGACCAATGACAGAACTTAAACCAAAAAGGGCTCCAAATACACCCTGCCATTTGGCCCTTTGTTCCGCAGAGAATATATCGCCGATTATCGTTTGGGACAAGGGCATGATCATTCCGCCGCCGATTCCCTGCAGACCCCTGTAGAGGATCAATTGCTCCATCGAAGTGGCAGTGGCACATAAAAACGAACCGATCGTAAAAATAATCGTACCAAGCAGATAAAGGGAACGTCTGCCATATAAGTCAGATAGCTTTCCAACAATCGGTACAACTGTCGTTGAGGCTATTAAATATGCAGTCGTTACCCATGCAAAGATGGTAAAACCATTCAATTGCCCGATTATCGTCGGCATTGCCGTCCCGACAATCGTCTGTTCCAATGAACTGAAAAACATTCCAATGATCAATCCTGCTAAGACAAGCTTGGTATTAACCACTTTTTTCTCAATTTGCATACTATTTCTCCATTCCTTAATCTATATTCCTTTATTAGGTTGTGACTGGTAGGTCAAAATTATAAAACTGAAGTGACCAATTAGTCAACGTTTTTTTTTCGCAAAAAATGTTTCATGAAGGAGTGAGTTTTTTAAGGTAAAGGAGTAATTCGACCAGAAACCACTAAATCCTTCCTGATTAATATACACAAGGTGTTTCCATTTACTATATCCGATATAATAAGGAATATATGAACTTATGATTGGAAGTGTAAGATATGAATAAAAAAATCGGGTTTATTGGATGCGGTAAAATGGGGGAAGCAATGCTTGAGGGTATGTTGCATGCAGAGGTCATTTCCCCTGATGGAATCATGGTCAGTACAGCGAGTGTCGAAACTAAAACTAAAATCACCACGAAATATAAGGTTAAAGGAACCTTGGAGAATAAAGAGGTTGCCGGGTTTGCTGATTTTCTGTTTCTAGGGATTCAACCTTCCATGCATAAGCAGGTGCTTGAAGAAGTGAAGAACCATGTGAAAGATGATGCTGTGATCATTACAATGGCAGCTGGAATCACTATATCCCTAGTTGAGAATATCTTCGGGAAAAGAGTGAAGGTTGTCCGCACGATGCCAAACACCCCTTCGCTTGTCGGTGAAGGCATGACGGCTATGAGCATTAATGATGAAATTACGGGTGCTGATATAGAGGATGTGACTGCACTGCTGAATAGCTTCGGCAAAACGGAAATCCTGCATGAAGATTTGATGGATGCAGTACCAGCCATCAGCGGTTCTTCACCTGCTTATGTATACATGTTCATCGAAGCACTAGCAGATGGAGGGGTCCGTGATGGCATACCAAGGAAACAAGCATACCGAATGGCAGCACAAGCTGTAATGGGAGCTGCTAAAATGGTACTTGAAACGGAAAGACATCCAGCCTCATTAAAGGATGATGTCTGCACCCCGGGTGGTTCAACGATATCCGCAGTAGCGTCTTTAGAGAGGAATCAGTTTAGATCCAGCATTTTACAAGCAATGAAAGCCTGCACGGATAAAACGAAAGGGTTCGGCAAGTAAGGAAGGATGGATTGCCTCCAAGCGGGCAATCTCCTTTTATGTATATTATTATCTGAATGTTTAGTGAAAAAAGAGGGGGATGCAGAATGAATGGCTATATAGAGGATCTAAGGAAGGTACTGACGGAAGAACAAGTAACGGTGAATGAGACTTTATTGGAACAGCACAGCCATGACGAATCATATCATTCTCCGCATTTACCGGATATGGTCATATACCCAAGAGATACTGCGGAAGTCAGTGCAGTCGTGCGGTATGCGAATGAGCATGGAATACCGGTCATTCCATTTGGATTAGGATCAAGTTTGGAGGGGCATGTCGTTCCGGTCAAAGGGGGGATTTCCCTGGATTTGTCCTTGATGAATCAAATTTTGGACATCAGGGAAAATGATTTCCTTGTGAAGGTCCAACCAGGTGTGACAAGGACGCGCCTCAATAAAGAATTAAAAAAATACGGTTTGTTCTTTTCCGTCGATCCTGGCGCCGATGCAACAATGGGAGGGATGGCAGCTACGAATGCAAGTGGGACGACCTCGGTCAAATATGGGATTATGCGCGATCAAGTCAGGGATTTGGAAGTGGTTTTAGCAAACGGTGAAGTGATCCATACCGGAAGTTTAGCGACAAAATCATCTTCAGGCATTCATTTGAATGGCCTGTTTGTCGGCTCTGAAGGTACGCTAGGTGTATTTACTGAACTGACATTAAAGGTATACGGCATTCCTGAAGTCACCATGGCAGGAAGAGCTTCATTTCCAACCGTGGAACAGGCCGTATCTGCGGTTAATGGAATCATGCTTGCTGGAATCCCGATTGCACGAATTGAATTGGTTGATGCCGAGTCCATAAAAAAAGTTAATCAATTCATGGACAAATCCTATGAGGTCAAACCAACTTTATTCCTGGAGTTTCATGGTAATTTTGCCGGAATGGAACAGGACATCAAGTTTGCCAAGGAAATCGTAAGTGATTTTGGAAGTGGGGATATCCAGTTTGAAACGGATTCAAAAGCACGGAATGCTTTATGGGAAGCCCGCCATAATCTCGCGTACGCATTCATTCACAGTGCCCCGGGAAAGAAACTGATGGTGACCGACGTAAGTGTGCCACTTAATGAATTATCGAATGCCATATTGGATACAAGGGAGAAAGTCGAACAATCAAACGTGGAGGGAGCGATTGTAGGACATGTAGGTGACGGGAATTATCATGTGTTGTTCATGATTGATCTAAATAATCCTGAGGAAGTTAATGAAGCGAAGAGATTAAATGAAGAAATCGTTGAATATGCTTTAACGAAAGGCGGTACATGTACTGGTGAACATGGGGTCGGCCTTGGAAAATCAAAGTATCAGCGAAGGGAACATGGCGCAGCTTACGAAGTGATGAAAACCATCAAACAGGCATTGGACCCTAAAGGAATAATGAATCCTGGGAAAATTTTCGCGGATTAGAGAAATAGTCTATTATGGTAGATTAGTATAATACTAATCCTTATTTGTGAAAGGGCAGGAAAATCCGACCATCATCCGAATAATTCGCCCGAAGCGAATAATAATCCGACCTTCACGATAATTTGACCGAAACGAAAGAAAATCCAACTTATTAAAAGTTTGTACGAAAAGGGACATCTTCAAGGGGATTCCCGTCCAAAAAAATAAGAGTCCAGACACGATGTGTGTCTGGACTCTTATTTTTTATTAAGCGTTAATGTTATTTGGGTTTAAGGCGTTTTCAACACTTACGTAATTGTAGCCTAGGTCTGTTGCAACTGCTTCGAACGTGATTTCACCGTTTGCCACGTTGACGCCTTTTGCAAGTGCGTCATTTTCAAGGATCGCCTTGATTGCGCCTTTGTTTGCGATTTGCAGTGCAAATGGTACTGTTACGTTAGTTAAAGCAACTGTAGAGGTTTGTGGCACCGCTCCTGGCATATTCGCTACTGCGTAATGCACTACTCCATGTTTAACATAAGTAGGGTTATCATGTGTTGTTATGTGGTCAACCGTTTCAAAGATACCGCCTTGATCGATTGCAACATCGACAATGACTGAACCTGGGGACATCGATTTAACCATTTCTTCTGTAACGAGTTTAGGAGCTTTAGCACCTGGAATCAATACAGCACCGATTACTAAATCAGCATCTTTGACTGCTTCTGCAATATTATAAGGATTGGAGATGAGTGTAGTCAGTTCATTTCCGAAAATATCATCAAGTTGACGAAGGCGGTCAGGGCTTAAGTCAAGAATGGTAACATCTGCGCCTAATCCAATAGCGATTTTAGCTGCATTCGTTCCAACCATACCTCCGCCGACAACAGCGACTTTACCACGTTTCACTCCAGGAACTCCGCTTAAGAGAATTCCTTTGCCACCGTTATTTTTTTCAAGGAACTGAGCACCGATTTGTGCAGCCATGCGTCCAGCCACTTCACTCATTGGTGTCAGTAAAGGAAGTGTGCGGTTCACTGCAACTGTTTCATAAGCAATGGCCAAGACACCGCTTTCTTTTAGGGCCTGAGCTAGTGCCGGTTCAGCCGCAAGATGCAAATATGTGAAAAGGATTAAATCCTTTCGGAAATATTTATATTCAGATGAGATAGGTTCTTTTACTTTCATGATCATTTCTGTGCTTGACCAAACGCTTGCAGCGTCCTCGACTATAACTGCGCCAGCCTCTTGGTATGATTCATTTGTAAAACTGCTTCCTAGACCTGCGTTCATTTCGATTAATACTTCATGCCCCGCATTGACTAATGCTACAACCCCAGCTGGAGTGATAGCTACACGGTTTTCATTGTTTTTAATCTCTTTTGGAATTCCTATTCTCATCTTAATCCCTCCAATAATATGTTTTACTATTTGTATCTCAAGTATAGTTGGAAAAAGAAACAGTTAGTATGTGGAAATCAGAAAAATGAAATAGGTGTATTTGTGGAATTCCACAAATGCAGTTTCAATATAGATGGACTTACCAGGACCAAGGCACTTGATTCATATCATAAACGTGTGAAGATAAACGCTGAATTCTAATTCTTTGCTATAGGCTCTTGAATGCGCTCTAAAATCCGTCTTTTCTTATAAAGCATGATTCCCGTATCGGCCATATCGGCAATCATGGAACGATTGGTCAGGGCACCAAAGATAATTCCAGCAACCGGAACCATTTGCAGAAGCTTTTTCCAGCCAAACTGATCACGGTATGTATAAACGACTTCTCGCCATCCTTGCAGCTCGGATGCTATTTCCCTTTTTGTTTCTGAATCAGGCAGGTTCATTTTCGACAATTCATTTAATAGGACCTTTTTGCCGACAACATCCGAAGTCGTGAACTGCAGACATTTGACTATGAAAATACGCTCTTGGCGGTCACTGGGATTGAAGCCATAAGTGATGGCGATATCCTGAAGTGTTTTGATCGACATACCGAGAAGAAGGGGGATGTCGATAGCTATGGTGAAGATTCCACCAATACCGGTAGTGGCGCCTTGAACCGTTGCCAATTTGCTGCCTGAATTTTTAATTTCTTGACTAACGCTATCCATGGTATGGAGGGGGATGCCTGAAACATCTTCCAGGGCAGTAATATTCACCTCGGGATTCTTGGCCCTTAGCTTACTTAGAATATGAGCTTCTTTCGTTAGATATTTTCCACCGTTCTGAATGTAGCTGCCGATTTCATCAAGCATGACACCCAATTTTTTCTGAATGAAATCCGGTGTCAATTTGTCCAATAGTTTGAAGGGGATTCGCCCAATCCGTTCCCAAAACCATAGCCCTTTCTGATCCTTTTCCCATTTTTCTATGATCTTTAATTCTTTTTCAAGTTCTTCTTTTGTTTCAAGTTTCATATGATCAACCTTTCATCACACTTCTAGTATTCCATATCAAGGAATATATCATTGATTTTTCTTGAAAAATTCATCATATTGTTTAAGTTTTATGTTAAGAAACAGGGACATTTTTTGAATGGGATCTTTTAACCGGATGTTTCCCACTTCTGAGATTCGTTTTAATCGGTAATTCAATGTATTCACATGGATATGAAGATTTCTAGAAGCTTCATTTGGGTTGCAGTCTTTCTCTAGGTAGACAGTGAGTGTCTGCAGCAATTCCGTCTGGTTTTTCATGTCGTATGCTTTTAGCTTCAATATGGAAGGATGAACATGACGCTGTTTGTTGCTTGCGAGCGCTTCAATCATTTGAAACATGCCAAGTTCTTCATAATGTAAAATGAGCTTCATGTCATCAGGGAAAATATTCTTCATTTTCATGGTGTATTGTGCTTCTTCGTAACTTGATTTAACATCCATTAAGTTTTTATACATATTGCCAGCCGTTCCAAGGATATGCTCAACACCGAAACGCCGTTTCATTTCCAGTATGAAAAAAGGAATGAAATCATATATAGATGCAGAAAAAGAAGGGCTGTTTTCCTGGTTGGCTCCTGCGAAAAGAATGAGCTTGTTATGGTCAATGGCAAATAAGGAACTGTTTATCTTTTGCGTAGTCGTTAACATGTATGAAATGTAGCGTTCCACTTCGCGATTGATCTCTTTAGGAAATTCGAATACTAAAATGGAAAAAACCACGGGAACATGGATGGAGAATTTCGTGAAATTTTCATTTATTTCAGATTCTTCTTGGTAGTGTCCAGTCAACATGCGCCAAAGGAATTCTTGATGCCCAGCTTCTTTCCTTTTCTTTTTCAATTGCAATTGCTGTAATTGGTTTTTCGCTTCCTTGGCAGCGAATTGCAGGAATTTCATATCTTCTTCGGAGAAAGGTTCATTGACTTCCAAGGCCCAAATGAAGCCAAGGACTTCATTATTTTTCCGAATGGAAACTGCAGCCCTGTTACCAAGACCAACATCATTGATGGCCCCTATTTTAATGGGTGCATCTTCTTTCAATAAAGCTGGGATGAAACCATCTTTCCATAAACTGTTGATGACCTTTTCAGGTACACGTCTTCCGATAATGGTCATTATACGAGCCTGATCCGTAGTATCATCATGTGTGCTATATGCAAGTAAGCGGTGGTTACCGTCCTCGATTGTAATGGGGCAACCTAAAACAGAACTGATTCTATCGGCAAACTCCATCATATCTCCATAAAGGTCTTTAAAAATATCTCTATTTTTTTCGAATTCCTTCATATTTATTTTGCCCCTCGCTTAAAAAAATTCCTTCTCCTTGAATTTTATACGATTTCTTATGAATAAGCATAGATAAATCCTTAAATTACAAGATGCTTTTTTTGATGAAAACAAAAAATCCCTACCGATGTGAACCGGAAGGGATTTTTTTACATTAGAATAGGAAATTAATCAAAAGATAAATCAAACCTGCTAATGTTGCCGAGATGGGAATGGTAATGAACCAAGTGATGATCATTCTTTTAGCCGTTCCCCATTTTACGCCCTTTACACGATGGGCCGATCCAACTCCAAGGATTGAAGATGAAATGACATGGGTGGTACTGACTGGCATGTGTATTATGGTCGCGCCGAAAATGATAAAGGCTCCGGTTAGATCCGCAGCAACACCATTGACCGGACGGATCTTCATAATTTTGCCGCCTACGGTTTTAATGATTTTCCATCCGCCAACGGAAGTTCCAAGTCCCATTGCTACCGCACAGGAAAATTGAACCCAGAAGGGGATTTCTGAACTTGTTGCATAACCATTTGCGATAAGGGCCATCGTGATGATACCCATCGCTTTTTGAGCGTCGTTCGTTCCGTGGGTATACGATTGAAGTGCTGCAGTAGCAATCTGTATAGTACGGAACCTTTGGTTTGTTTTTGTCAGGTTATTGTTTTTAAAGACGACTTTAAAGATGCTGTAAACGATAAACCCGATTGCAAAAGCAATTAACGGGGAGAAGATCAAAGCTTGAAGAATTTTCAAGAATCCTTCCCATTTAATGCCTGCGAATCCTGCTGCAGCAATTGCAGCACCTGCAATCGAACCGATCAATGCGTGGGAGGAACTGCTTGGTATTCCGTAATACCAGGTAAGAAGATTCCATATGATTGCGGCGAGCAGAGCTGCCAATATTACATATGAACCATTCGGAAGCGTGAACGGATCCACGATATCCTTCGTTATTGTCTTCGCCACTCCAGTAAATGTCATGGCTCCGACGAAATTCATGATGGCCGCCATGATGATGGCATGCCGAGGCTTCATGGCCTTTGTTGAAACAGCAGTCGCTATTGCATTGGCTGTATCATGGAAACCATTGATGAAGTCAAATGCTAAAGCAAAGAAAACGATTAATATTGTTAAAATTAATAAAGTATCCATTTATTGGGGTACTCCTTAGGCGTTTTTCATTATGATTGTTTCAAGAGTATTGGCCACTGCTTGACAGTGATCGGCGATGTCTTCAAGGCTTTCGTAAATTTCTTTATATTGAATGATCCTGATTGGATCTTTTTCTACGGTAAACAAGTTTTTGATCGATTGACGTTGGATTCCGTCACAAACGGATTCAAGATCTTTAATTTTGATTGCATTTTCACGAATCATTGGCAATTTTTTTGTGGAAAGTGTATCGACAGCTATTTCAATCTCATATGTACACTCTTTGATTGCATCCACAAACTTAAGCATATACTCATCTGCATTGACAATTGAGTACATTTCGAATAATGCGGCACAGTGTTCCAAACCGTCTATGACATCATCCATTCTCATGGTTAATTCAAGGATATCCTCGCGCTCGATAGGAGTGATGAAGGCATTGTTCAGCTCTTTAATCACGTTATGAACCATTGAATCGCCTTTATGCTCATAGTCTTTCATCGTATCTGAAAATACTTTTAGATCGGAGATGTTTTTCAGTTTATAATCTGCGAAATAGTCAGCACCTTCTTTAAGGTTTTGAGCGATGTTGAAAAGCATTACTGCGAATTTGTCTTTTTTTGATTTAAAAGCCATGTTAAAGCCTCCCAATTAGTCATGCGAATTTGCGCACTTTTAGTCGTACGCTTAGTATTAACAAATTGATTGTAACGAATTCATGTAGTTTCAGGGAAGGTTTTTCGACGAAAATTTACAAAATCTTAATAAAACTTTACATACAAAAACAAGGATAAGTAAAAAATGGGAAACAGTTACACTTGCAAGCGTAGAAAAAAGCCTTTCCGATATGGAAAGACTCAAGATTTTATAAAAATAAAGCAATGAAATAATAAATAATTCCAGCTAATGAAGCGGAAATCGGCAAGGTGATGAACCAAGTGATCAACATGCTTTTAGCTGTTCCCCATTTTACCCCTTTAATGCGGTGTGCAGAACCGACCCCAAGTATGGAAGAGGAAATGACATGTGTCGTACTGACCGGCATATGCAGGAAGGTGGCACCAAAAATGATGCCTGCACCAGTTATATCTGCAGCAACTCCATTTACCGGCCGTATTTTCATGATTTTACCGCCAACCGTTTTGATGATTTTCCAACCCCCGATTGATGTACCAAGCGCCATGGCTATTGCGCAGGATAATTGTACCCAGAAGGGAACTTCAGAGGTAGAGGCATATCCGTTAGCGATCAAAGCCATCGTGATGATACCCATGGATTTTTGAGCATCATTCGTTCCATGTGTATAAGACTGGATGGCGGCCGTGAGAATTTGTATTCTCCTGAATCGCTTATTGGTTTTTCCTAAATTATTATTTTTGAATACAACCTTGAAGATACTGTATACAATGAATCCAAGCGTAAAGGCAAGGATGGGGGATAGAATCAATGCCTGGACGATTTTAGTGAATCCACTCCATTTAATTGCATCGAAGCCACTTGCCACTATGGCAGCTCCCGCAATTGAACCAATGATTGCATGGGATGAACTGCTTGGAATGCCAAAATACCAAGTGATTAAATTCCATGTTATTGCCGAAAGAAGAGCAGCAAGGATAACATAAGAGCCATTGTTTAATGTGAAGGGATCAACGATATCCTTCGTAATGGTATGCGCTACACCAGTAAACGTCAGCGCTCCTAATAAATTCATGACCGCAGCCATGATGATTGCATGACGTGGTTTTAGAGCCTTGGTCGATACAGCTGTAGCGATGGCGTTAGCCGTATCATGGAAACCATTGATAAAGTCAAAGACCAAAGCAAAAATAATAATTAGCGCGGTTAAGATGAATATGCTATTCATACATGGAAGACTCCCTTAATTTCAAGTATGTAATGTAACTATGGATTGTGGCCAATAAATTGGCGCAAGACAGCTTGCGACTCCTCACTAATTAGAATGGAAGTTTTACGTTTGATTATTCTTTAAAGATGGCACCTTCTTTTTTACTTGGTTTAAAATCAACTATTCAATTGTAACGAATTTCATATCTATAAGGATAGAGGTTTCGTCATTTTTTTACAAAATATTTAATTTGGTGAAGGATTAAATAGGAAATTGTTCATTTTGTTATATATGAATGGATATTTAGGAGTTCATTTTCATTTTAGAAACCCGTTTAATCCAGAGGCTTTTGGTTAGAAATAGAAGGTGGGTCGATGTATAATTGGTAAATAAAAGTAAAGGGGGAATGACTGAATGATTACAAATATTGGGGAAATGATCACTTTACATAATGGAGTCCAAATGCCACAGTTGGGCTTCGGTGTATTTAAAGTTAAAAACGGCAATGAAACCGTTGAGTCCGTCAAGAAAGCGATCGAAGTAGGATATTGTGCAATTGATACGGCAGCCATTTATGGAAATGAAGAAGGAGTTGGACAGGCGATTCGGGAGTGCGGTGTGCCTCGTGAAAAATTGTTCATTACATCTAAAGTGTGGAATACGGAGCAAGGATACGAATCGACACTCAAGGCATTTGATGATAGTTTAAATCGTCTTGGCTTGGAATATTTGGATTTATACTTGATCCATTGGCCGGGTAAAGATAAGTATCTGGAAACCTGGAAGGCACTGGAAAAGCTTTATAAGGATGGAAAAGTGAAATCAATCGGTGTAAGTAATTTCCATGTTCATCATTTGGAAAATTTACTTGCAAACAGTGAAGTGAAACCGGTCGTCAATCAAATTGAATTACATCCACTTTTGACTCAAGTCGAAATTCGTGAGTACTGTGCAAAACATGAAATCAAGGTAGAATCATGGAGCCCCCTAGGCAGAGGAAATCTTTTGGAAGAGCCGACAATTAATCATATAGCGAAGAAGCATGGGAAAAGTTCAGCACAAGTGTTAATTAGATGGCATTTGCAAAATGATCTCGTCGTAATACCTAAATCGATTACGCCGTCCCGTATAGAGGAAAATGCACAGGTATTTGACTTTTCATTAAGCCTTAACGAAATGAATCAAATAGATGCCTTGAATAAAAATGAGCGGTTCGGAAGCAATCCAGATGAACTTTTGTTCTAAAGAACGTACTGCAAGAATGTGCAAATGAAAGGAGGGTGTCCCGATAAGGGGCATCTTTTTTCTTTTTTCTTAATGAACATATTTGAGACAGTTACTGCTTATACTAACTAAGTGACAAAGTTAAAAACATATTATATACCCGTTCTTCAGGTGTAATACTCCTGTTTTCGTTACCAAATATTTTTTAAAAAAATCAGGTTTTAGTTTAATTAAACGGGGAAAATAATGAGTACAGCGGCAAACAAAAAGAAAAAATTCACTAACACATTGAGGATTGTCCAATCAGTTCCTCAAGGGCTATAGCTAGCTAACACTACCTTATAACTAACACATTCACATTCATTAGATATTGTGCGTAATCGGCATTATACCATTTGAATGTAAAAGTTAAAAGAACTGAAAAAAGGGCATGACAATATGGAAGTGATGAGATTTCTTGAAGTCTGCTGTAGATATTAAAAATTAACTAATTTGAAGGAGGAAATATATTATGGGATTTTTATGGTCATTAATTATCGGAGGTATCATTGGTTGGTTAGCAGGTCTGATCGTTGGACGTGATGTACCATTTGGAATTATCGGCAACATTATCGCTGGTTTTGTTGGTGCATGGTTAGGTTCATTAATTCTTGGGCACTGGGGACCTACAGTAGCAGATTTCGCTATCGTTCCAGCATTGATTGGTGCAATCGTATTTGTTTTCATCTTAAGCCTTATCTTAAAAGGCATGAGAAAAGCATCTTAAATACAAAATAAAGCTGGCCCAGGTGGCCAGCTATTTTTTTAAAGTTAACCTTTATGATTTAGTCTATGATACAGATTAAACTGAAATGAAAAACACCGTTCCAATGGAACGGTGTTTCAGTTTGTAGACAAAAGGGGTTCGGAATTAAAAAATTCTGAACCCCTTTTGAAATTCCCTTTGAATTTTCGCCT
>NZ_JAOPHO010000063.1:0-23382 GCF_033141925.1 Peribacillus sp. CSMR9 | reverse complement strand
GAAAATCAACGGCCAAATTGTACAACTCATAAAAAATAGACAAACTCGATTTTCATCGAGTTTGTCTACAGTCTGAAACAACTTCCTCACGGAAGTTGTTTGAGTGCATACGAAACATAGCAACAAATAAATGTATTCGCCATTTTTCAATTGTAAATGTACTTATTTAGTTTTCAACCGAATTCGTTCTCCCACTCTCTTTATGGGTTTCACATTATTAAATTTACTCCAAAGGAAACGTAACCCAGGATTACTCAAAAGCCTAGAAATCGACTGCTTACGTTTAATCTTCTTCAACATCCCTTGTTTCTCTTGAATTCCATTATAAACTCGTTGGCTATTGGAATGATCAATGTAGGGAAGATACATTTCTCTTAAAAGACCAAAGCCTTCTTTTTCTTCAAAACCGGTTTCTGTATAATCTTTAATGGTCGATATCAACTTTTCTGTAGTGAAAACTTGATCACCAAATAACTCATGATCTAAATCCATATAACTGCCTTGATACTTATTGTATGTTTCTAGATCGAATTGGTAGAAAATTACAGGCTTTTTCTGATAAAACATATCCCACGCAACACTTGAGTAGTCCGTAATCAACATGGAAGTTTGCATTAATAAGGAATTTAAGTCCTGTTCATTAGAAATGATGATCCTATGATTATTATTTGAAAAATGGTCAATAAAGTCTTCGAATTTAGGATGCAAATAAAAATACAGCGTCAAATCATGTTGCTCCAATAGCTGGCTCAATTCTTTAGATTGTAAAAACGTCCTGAACACTTGAACATACTCACTTTTTTCCACTTCCTCAAAAGGCAAGTTTTCAAGCCAAACACGCCATGTCGGCATTAATAAGATACTTTTTCCCTTAGACTTATTTTCAATGACATCCCATCGCGGCAGGCCACTTACAATAAGTTCCTTTTTACTATAGCCGAAATGGTTCTGGATGATTTTCCCTTCAGCAGGTGAAGAAACGACAAAAAGACTTGGTGCATTAATGCTTGATTTTTTAAAGATGCTATTAAGTTTCTTCAAACCAATAACACCATGTTGTAAAAAGACAAGCGGCTTATAATTCATCGCTTTTCTAATGCGGCCCTTTTGAATGCGTATGTCGTACGCATGCCCTTTTGTTTCAGAAGACACTAGCAGCTGAGCAGAAAACATGTAAACCATATATTTAAAGCTCATGAATTCAACCACTCTATTTCTCATGCCTTCCAATTTCGGATAATCTTCTGAATCAGGCTTTATAATATAATAAGCTTGTTGATGCTTATGATTTTCATAAATATATTTAAAGAAATAATAACCGTTATCTTGGGCCCTATCAGCCGTTTTCTCGTAAATCAACCAAATATTTTTTTTCATATAATAAGGACGAAGAATATTAAAAACCCAAGAAGCAAGAATTTCTTTAAAAAAGTACATATTCGACTCGTATTCTGTTTTTTCCTTATAAGTTAATGCCAATGTACCTGATGCCGTGATATATGGATAAATCCAAAAACCGTTATCAAAAGTATAGGACATTCCAAAAAGTCTTTTATTCAACTTTCTTGAGGCCGACCACGTAGGATTCTTAAATCGAATATAATGATCATTCCCATCAACCCTGACTAACAAATAAAAATCATAATAAAACGGGCGCAATTCCATTGAATCAACATCGATTTCAAAAGAAAGCTTATCTTTCCCTTTCACCTGGAACAAATACTGCTTGTCCTCGGATATATCCCTCGGCTTTAAGACTAGTCCGACCATTTCATATTCCCTTTTCATTTCAAGGCGTACGGTACCAGTCAGGAAGTTACCTTTAAAATTTAAAGACATCAGCGACATTTTTGCTGAAAGAACCTCATCCGACAGGTGGATCGGTTGTTTAATCACGATGCTTAAACCACCATTTCTGGTGATGTAGGGGGTTATCACTTGAACGCCAATAGAGGGGATTGAATGGAAATACTCATTCTTTCCCCCGCTAATTTGTATTCGATGCAGTTCCCCATTTTCTTCCACATACAATTTCCAGCGTGATGCCGCTTGATAATATTCTGCGTTAAAGCTTTTAAGGTCGATTACCATTTTTGAATCGATTATATCCGTATCGAATGTCCATCTTATTTTCATGCTTTCTTCAATGCCAATGATTTTCACGGGATGGGGATTCTTGAAATGAAAGGAGATTTTTTCATCTTTACATACTAGATGATCCACCGTGATTATCTTCTGTCCCATAGGCCGCGAACCCCCCTTTCATTCAGATTCATTAAATGATCTCTTAATGAAAAAGCCAGCTTCCTAGTTATTTTTTTGCGTTTTGCAAAGCGCCACATCTTTCTCAGCAATGTCACCTTTGTGAGTTTTTTATAAAAAGAAACTTTTCTTGGCTTTAATCTTTTTTCATTCTTTAAAATATTATTATAAATACGTTCACTGTTTTGATTGTCGATATTAGCGAAGTATTGACTTCTTTTCTCTTTAAAGATTTCTTGTTCTTCAAAGTTGTTACGTATGCTATTTTCAATGGAAGTTAACAAATCATCCGTATTCAGTGCTTGATCCCCGAATAATTCTTTATTCATATCCATGTAGCTTCCTTGTAATTCCGTATATTCATCGAGATCGAACTGATAAAAGATAGTCGGTTTTTCAAGATAGTACATATCCCAAGCAACACTTGAGTAGTCAGTGATCAAGAGTGCCGATTCACGGATCAACTTGCTGATATTAACATCACCAAACTTGATTATCTCGATCTGATCACAAGTTGTATGGAATTGATCAATAAAAGGCTGAAATTTAGGATGGACATAAAACTTCAATTCCACCTGGTGTATCCGGAGCAAATCCATCAATTTCTCCGAATTCAATAAACCGATATAACTTTTAAAGTAATTCGATTCAATGAATGCATCATTAGACACTTCATTAAGCCAATTCCTCCATGTAGGCATTAAGAAAATTTGTCGTTTTATTGGAGTTTCTTCTTTGTTTACGTCATCCCATCGACTTAAACCGGTAACGATGATATCCTTCTCGTTATATCCAAAATAATTTTTCACGATTTCTTTTTCAAAATCTGAAGAGGTAACGAACAAATCCACTTCCTCTGATGAACCCTTATTTAGCGTACTATCGATTTTCTTTAAACCCAGTACTCCATGTTGTAAAAAGACAATTCTCTTCCTTCTTAAATACTCAATCACTTTACCCTTTTGTACACGCCAAACATAAGAATGTCCCTTGGTTTCTGATGCGATGAGCAGTTTAGAGGAAAATAAATAGATCAAGTGTTTAAAGCTCATAAAATGGATTACACGATCCTCAAACCCTTTAAGGTTAGCCATATCAGGAGAATCTTTTTTTATAATATAATAGACATTTCTCTCCGGTTGTTCATTATAGCAATATTTAAAAAAGTGATAGCCATTATCCTGTGCGGTTTCTGACATCTTCTCGTAAACAAGCCAAATATTTTTATGATCATAATACCTATTAAGCATCTTATAAACGAAGTAGGATATTTTTTCTTTCCACTTGAAAATTGGTGCTTCATAAACACTTTTCATTCTGTATGTTAACGCAAGAGAGTTACTTCTTGTAATGTAAGGATATACAACATGGTCGTCCTCTTTTGAATATGAATAATCATTAATAGTCCTATTCAATTTTTTACGGACATTATCTGTTGGACGTTTAAGTTTTAATTCGTAATCCTCACCTTCTACGTCAACCAATACATAAAAATCCCAATAAAACTGTTCAAATTCGTGCTCGTCTAAATTGACTTCAGATAATATGCTCTTCTTCTTTAAAGTCACGGGAAGTCGCGTAAATGCCTCATTGTTACGATGCTTAAGTAACATTCCCTTTACTTGATAACTTTGAGCGTCTGGCAAAGAGAGTATTATTTCGATTTCAAGTATCGATTTTTTTAGAACAACATTCTTAATCAGAATTTTTGACTTTAATTTTTCATGCCGAAGTGCAAACTCTGTACCAATAACAAAGGAGAGTTCATTCCGGGCTGTTAAATAAGGTGTAAAAACATTCTCTTCATCTGCCTGAATAGAAGGTAAATATCTTTCTTCCATAGGAAGTTTCTTTTGGTCGTAAAAACCAACCCGATTCAATTCCATTACATTCGCATACGTTATCTCAATGAAAACATCCCACCTTGATGGAATTATCCCACTTCTAATAAATGGCTCCAAATTCGAATGGACTTCAATTTGTCGGGAGTTTATTTTTAGAATCGATGGCACTCGATGCATTTCTCCGCTTTTTCTATTTTTAATAACTACGTACGCGGAATTAACCTCGGCATCTTGGATATCTTCCATGGAAAAAGATAATTCATATTCATGGAAGCTTAAGTCATGTATTGGCAGTCTATTCTTCGTAATATAGAAACGAGCTTTATTGACGTCTTCACTTTCACCCAATAGAATTCCCAACTCAGCTTTAGGCGAGATATAAGCCATGGCGTGAGTTTTCACCAGTTCAAGAGGTAGCTGTTCCAATTGAGGAAATGCAAATGTTGATATGGGTTTTAATTTACTTAACTGTACATCCCCGGCAATGACCTCTTTAACATAAACCTTCCACTTTTGACCAGTTTTAAAAAAGATATCATTAAAGATTTTTTTCAAATCGATTACTAAAAGTTGTCCATCCTGTCTGAATTCGTGCGTTTGAACCCATTCTGCTGATGTGCTTTTTTCAAAAACAACGGAAGTGGGCTGACAGGAAGGCTCCATCAATCGAACGAGAAGATGGTCACCCTTTATTTCAAGTTCATCAAAATATCGTGTTTTAATGCTTTCCAATGAATTAGCCAACGGATCCATTTCGTAAAAGGAAAGCTCACTATGTCTGTGAACAAGGTTGGAATTGAACTGAAGTTTGTATGACTTTAAAACCTTGCCTATTTTCGCTTCAACATACAAGTTGGCAGAGGAAGGAATTTCAGCAAGTTTTGATAAATCCACTTCTATTGTATTCCTTTCACCCTGCACGGCTCCAATTGCTGAGGTGCACTCGGTTGCAGGATCATATATAGTCAGAAATAGCTTACCTAACTCTCCTTCTTCATGGAAAAACCTTGCCTTTTCCCCCTCCACTTCCATAGCGGAGATGTATAAATTATCTGAAACCACTTTACAAGATGCACGAAATATGCTGGCTGAATTGCCATACATTATACTTAGGGTGTTTTTTTTGTTCAGAAAGATGATTGCAGTCTCGTTTTGTGAAATTTGATAATAAGAACGGGCGAACAATCGATTCTTCATTCTTTTTATAGTAGGTTTGACCAGTCTGAACAACTCTTGGTTCATTTTAAGCAAAATTGTATAAGTTGTCCTATGTACATCTGGCCAGTTCATATTATCAAGTGAAATGGTCAAACAGGTTTCCTCATTCAAACTTTTACAAATTACTTTATCGTAAATATGTTCTTCTTTCGTTTCATTATCTTGCAATATTATATCGGCTGATTCTATATTTTCATTTATGATTATTTCAATCTTTGAGCCTCTTAAGTTAAAACTGGTTGCATGAATTGTTTCCACTAGTTGATCACCTTTTTTTCAATGTAATGTAGCTTGTTCATATTCTATGACTATCATACTATAAAAAGCAGCCCATTTTTAATGAAACTGACAATCCCTCGTTTAAATAAATATTCAAATAATTTCATAAATTTAAACAATAGGCCTCTTGTTATGATATTGTGAATTGCATACTTTTAAACATATGATTATACCAAATCACGTGAACATCAACAAAGCGGCCCGAGGCAAATGCGTTTAAACTTTGCTTATTTTAGAAATTCATTTCTATTCACCCGATTAGCTTTTACATCCTATGCATTACTCTCGTATTCTCATGGAGTTCGGATCCTTTTTCTTTCCATACTGTCTATCCCCTGAATCTACCTATGGTCACGCAATTTCCGTTTGCGCATTAAGTCTTTTTTAGAAAATTATGAAGACCCAAGATTTAACTTCTACACTCTTCCATGAAAACGGCAAGAAGCGATAACCCCTTGCCTACAATGGAAAATCCCCCTTATTTCATTCATTCTCCCTTGCACTCAAAATATTTCCTTTAGTATTGATGTAATGATATGCTTCGAATCCCATTCATGCTCAGATATCTCGATAAGGGGATATCGATTCGGTAAAACGAGTTGCTGGATCTCATGAACGGTCAGTCCTTGATGATGTAAACGCAAAATTTCACCACGGAGGTTTTCCAAATAATCTAGTTTTTTTCGGAACATTTCCTTTCCATCCGGAACATGCCCGGCATGACAGCAATACACTTCTCCAAAATCATATTGGAGTAATCTTTTTATAGAATCGATGATGATCGGGACAGACTCTTCCCGTAAGACAAGCTTTGTTTTTGGTGTTACGAAAAGATCTCCGGAAAAGAGCATGCCATTACTGTGATTCAAATACACCATATGGTCCTTCGCATGACCAGGGGTAAAAATCGGCTCCCACTTTTGGGTGCGGGAATGAATGGCCTTCCCTAGCGGATCAGCCTTAAAGGCGTCTCTCTTCCCCCAAAATTTTTTGCGATACTCAGGATATTCAGCATCCTTCGCACAAGCATCGACCGACATCGGATGAATGAATATCGGAACCTTTTTATGTTCCATTATCCAGGCTGCGCCCCCCGTATGGTCCTCATGATAGTGTGTCAGCGCCACTAAATCGAAGTCTGCGGACTCATAGAATGGAACAAGCCCTTCCAATAATATCTGTGCACCTGTATCTATCAATAGACCATCCGTTAAAAAAACATAGACACTCATCCCCGACTTGCCGCTAGGAGTCCCGTGCACACAAACCACATCATTTACTGTCTTTATCTCTATCATGCATTTCCTCCCCATTATTGGAAAAAATAGTTTTATATGCCTTTTTCACATTATTATAATAAATGTATTATCTCTTTACCCTTTTGACAAGAAAATAATGGAATAATTAACCTGGATGGAAAGGCTTGATAATTGTCATTTAGCCCATTTTTAGAGGAATGGTTTTTAACGAAAAGCACGGAACAAAAAGCAGGCGCAAGCCGAGGGCGGACCACCCGCGGAAAGCAAGTGCCTTTTGTTCCAATCAACGTTCAAATTACAAGCCATAAAAAAACTGTAGGCAAACTTGAACTGCCCCGTAAATGTTAGACACCAAACTAACATTTACGGGGTGTTTTTCTATGGCTAAATTTTCTGCCGAACAGAAAATATTTATTACGCGTCTTTACCTAGAAGGAATGCACTTTCCCTTCTCGGAAAAACTGGCAATATCCTATTCTTTTGAACTTTATTCTTTTTCGCTATAATGATATGGAAAGGGAGAAAGAAGGTGGAAACGATGCTTGAAAATCTCAAACAAAAATTCCCGAACGCTCTTACCAATAAAAAGGATACTAATGATTTTACTGACTATGTTTGGTTCGAAGACTCAAGAAGTATACTTGGCATTCCCCGTTCAGAAATCACAGCTGAAGAAATCCGTTTATTGGAACTGCTTTTTGTTCCTTCCATAAACCAAAATAACCTCAATACGTTTCCAGGCACATCATGGAAAACTTTTTTATCCGAACCGAATGCACCATTGCCTTTAACAAGCTGGGAGAATGTTCGATTCATTCATTTCAAGCTAACTCATGCTGATTATTCCCACTCCGATTTTGAAGACGCCTTCCTCGCTTTCGTTCCATCTGACGCAGCCATTGTCTGGGAAAATGAAACGGCAGGAATCTTAATTGAAACGGACAAGGATGAATCTTTATCAAATAAAGAACTAATCGCCATTTCTTCCACGCTTGAAAGTGACTTTTATGTAAAGACCCGAATGTTCACCGGGCGCTTTCACCCAGTAAATCAATACCTGCATCATCATAGGAATCAGGAGAAAAAATGTTTTGATTTGGCACAAGTACATCTGCCGGATCTAAAGGTGGCTGATTTGGCAGACATCATCCCCCATTCTTTAATAAATGACCTATCCGTTACGAATTCAAAGTGGTATATCAATGAGATTCTCGGCAAGACCAAACAGGATACTGAACTTATCAAAACGATTAAAACGTATATCGAATGTAACTCCAATGCTACCTATGCCGCCAAACAGCTTTATATACATCGGAACAGCTTACAATACCGGATAGATAAATTCACTGAAAGAACTGGTCTCGATATTAGAAACTTTCGTCACGCCTTGACCGCGTACTTGATTATATTAATGAATGATTAATTTTCATCAAAAACAGGGATCATCATCCATTTTTGTGCAATGTGCCCATACTTTTTTCTAAACTGATAGCTTAGACTATAGTTAATTAGTACAAGTAATCAGGAGTTTAAAAGGGGGATTTTTCATGGCAGAGTTAATATTAGATCATATATTCAAGATTTATGATAAAAAGGTAACGGCTGTTAAAGACTTCAACCTTCGTGTTGCCGATAAGGAATTCATAGTTTTTGTGGGACCTTCAGGTTGCGGTAAATCGACGACATTAAGGATGATTGCCGGACTGGAAGACATTTCCCAAGGGGATTTATATATAGACGGCAAGCGAGTCAATGATGTCCCTCCGAAAGATCGTGATATTGCGATGGTTTTCCAGAACTACGCCTTATATCCCCATATGTCCGTCTATGACAATATGGCATTTGGATTGAAGCTCAGGAAAACACCAAAAGCGGAAATCAAGCAAAGGGTCAATGATGCTGCAAGGATCCTCGGACTTGAAGAGCTGCTAAACAGGAAACCTAAAGCCCTTTCCGGTGGTCAGCGCCAGCGTGTGGCACTTGGCCGTGCAATTGTAAGGGACGCAAAGGTTTTTTTGATGGATGAGCCACTATCCAATCTCGACGCAAAGCTGCGGGTTCAAATGCGGGCGGAAATCGCTAAACTACATAAACGGCTGGACACCACGACGATATATGTCACACATGACCAAACAGAGGCAATGACAATGGCGACACGTCTTGTCGTAATGAAAGATGGTATCATCCAACAGGTCGGTGCACCAAAGGACGTTTACGAGAAACCCATTAACGTTTTCGTCGGCGGTTTTATCGGATCGCCTGCCATGAACTTCTTCACCGGAACATTAAAAGAAGGCACGATTAAAATTGGTGCACAAACGCTAGAAATACCAGAATTGAAGATGAAAATGCTGCGTGATCAAGGATATGTCGGAAAAGATATAATCCTTGGCATCCGTCCGGAGGATTTCCATAATGAAGGAGTTTACTTCACGGAGTCCCCAAACACAACATTCACAACCCAAATTGATGTAGCCGAGCTCATGGGCGCGGAGATCATGCTTTACTCCACATTAGAGGGGCAGGACTTCGTCGCACGGGTCGATGCCAAGAATATTATCCAGGCAGGCGAGAAAATCAAACTTGCCCTTGACATGAATAAAGCCCACTTTTTCGATAAAGGGACCGAACATCGCATTTTAGTTGAAGAAGATGAACAGATGCAGGAAAGCATGAAGTTATCTGCTAATTAAACGCAAAAAGACCCGTTCATGAATGGGTCTTTTTCGTTTATTCAAATAATATCTAAGGGGCAAATCCTATTCCTGGACCAAAACCACTTCATCATGTCCGCATTCAGAGCATTTCATGAGATGCGGGCATTGGCCTTTTTGAAGGGATTGAGGGTATCCGTCGTTTTCTTTAAGTGTGTCGATATCCATATAAGCACTGTAATCATCAGCGTAATCCATGAATTTCCCTTTATCATCAAGATCACTGCTGCACTCCGGGCAATTTACATGAATTTTTCTTAGACCGTTGCAAAGCGGGCATAAAGACATTGTTTTTCCTCCTGTCCCCGATACTTATGATTTCATTATTTGCTGATTCCATTATTTTAACATATGGGAACACCCTCCCTAAAACCAACGGGAGGGCACTCCTATGCAATTATTTATTAACCATGTCAGCAGGATCTACCCATGCTTTGAATTCAGCTTCCGTCAGGAATTCTAATTTCAACGCCGCTTCTTTTAACGTAGAGTTGTCCTTGAATGCAGTTTTGGCGATCTTGGCTGCTTTTTCATAACCAATATGCGGGTTCAATGCTGTTACCAACATAAGTGAACGGTCTACATTTTCTTTGATTTTATCTTCATTTGCAGTGATGCCAACTGCACAATTAATGTTGAAAGAGTGAATGCCTTCCGTCAATAATTTCACCGTTTGCAGGAAGTTATAGATGATGACTGGTTTGAATACATTCAGTTCAAAGTTACCTTGGCTTGCTGCAAAGCCAATCGTAGCATCGTTACCCACGATTTGTGTCGCAATCATGGTAAGCGCTTCACTTTGTGTAGGATTGACTTTACCTGGCATGATGGAGCTGCCTGGCTCGTTTTCAGGAATGGCAATTTCGCCGATTCCGCTTCTAGGGCCACTTGCCAGCCATCTGACATCGTTCGCAATTTTCATTAAATCCGCTGCCAATGCTTTCAACGCACCGTGTGCGTAGACGATTTCGTTATGGCTTGTCAATGCATGGAACTTATTATCCGAAGTGACGAAGGGATGTCCTGTATCTGCTGCAATTTGTTTGGCCGAAAGTCCTGGGAATTCTTTTTTTGTATTGATTCCCGTTCCTACAGCCGTTCCGCCTAGGGCCAGGTTCAATAATTTTTGGCTGCTTTCCTGAATCATCGCGAGATCTTTATCGAGCATCGCTTTCCAACCGGAAATTTCTTGTCCCAAAGTCAGTGGTGTTGCATCTTGAAGATGTGTCCGGCCAATTTTCACGACATCCCAAAATTCTTTTTCTTTTGAATCGAAAGTATCACGAAGTGCTTTGATGGCAGGAACCAATTTTTCAGCGACTTCCATAAAGGCTGCAATATGCATGGCGGTCGGGAAAGTATCATTGGAGCTTTGTGCCTTGTTAACGTCATCATTCGGGTGAAGGGTTTCGGATTCACCATTTTCTTTTAACCATTCATTCCCTTTGTTAGCGACCACTTCATTCACGTTCATATTACTTTGCGTACCGCTTCCCGTTTGCCAAACTACAAGTGGGAAATGTTCATCAAGCGTACCTTCAAGGATTTCGTCGCAAATCTTAACGATGGCATTCTTTTTAACCTCCGAAAGATCGCCAAGATCAAAGTTCACCTTTGCCGCAGCTTGTTTAACGTATGCAAATGCACGAACTAATTCAATCGGCATTTTTTCGTTACCGATTTTGAAATTGTTACGGCTTCTCTCCGTTTGTGCACCCCAATATTTATCGGCAGGAACTTTCACTTCACCCATCGTATCTCGTTCGATTCTGTATTCCATGTGTTCTCCTCCTATTGTTTGCACTATTCATCGAAGACATATGTATATGAAATGAATAATGTCATATTATTCTTTCTCTCTATACATTGTACAAACTTTATTTTTTTAATGCAAAAATAACCGGCCAAGCCTCCCCCTTTTTCTTTAAAATCCATTTAATATCGTGTTTATCCCTGGACCCATGCAAATTTTGGATATTCTTTTTAGACACATAAAGTGTTGACACCGCTAGTCTCCAATTGCCCTATTCATGAAAATCAAAGCACTATCATCCAAAATGTTCTTGACAGTATTTTATATATATAGTAAATTCAAAAGAAATTGAATAATCTAAACTCTTATCGAGAGAGGTAGAGGGAATGGCCCGATGACACCTCAGCAACCTTCATTTGTTTCAAACCAATGAAAAGGTGCTAATTCCACAAGTTTGTGAACTTGGAAGATAAGAAGAATGACTCGTCCCTATTTAATCAAAGTCTTCTTCTTAAAGAAGACTTTTTTTTATTTTATTTAACTAAAAAGGAGCAGTGAAAACTATGTACAAAACTGAAACATATCTTGCTCAATTAGGAAATCGCAGTGAAACGGCGACAGGAACAGTCAATCCGCCAGTATACTTTTCAACAGCTTTTCGCCATGAAGGAATCGGCCAATCGACTGGATTTGATTATACAAGGACAGGTAATCCTACACGCCAACTATTGGAACGATCCATCGCCGATCTGGAAAAAGGCGACCAAGGGTATGCCTGCAGTTCAGGAATGGCAGCCATTTCTACTATACTGGCCTTATTTAAATCAGATGATGCATGGATTGTCAGCGAAGATCTTTATGGCGGTACATATCGTCTGTTGGAACAAGGGTTTAAGAAATGGGGATTGAAGTGCGACTATGTGAACACTTGTTGTTTGGAGGATATTGAAAAAGCCATCACTCCTCACACGAAAGCCATCTTCATCGAAACTCCCACTAACCCTCTAATGCAGCAAACGGACATTAGCGCCGTTGCAGCATTGGCCAAACGATTTAATTTATTGTTAATCGTTGATAACACCTTTTACACGCCTCTTATTCAACAACCCATCCTGCTTGGAGCAGATATTGTGATCCACAGTGCAACCAAGTATCTCGGTGGTCATAATGATGTGCTCGCTGGACTGATCGTTGCTAGCGGCGCTGAATTATGTGATGCACTTGCCTTCCATCATAATGGCATGGGAGCTGTCTTGAGCCCCTTTGATTCCTGGCTGTTGATGCGCGGAATGAAAACCCTGGCATTGCGGATGGAACGTCATGAAAAGAATGCCAAGATACTTGTAGATTACTTGTCGGAACATGATTGTGTTACAGATGTATTGTATCCCGGTAGAGGAGGCATGATTTCATTCCGTATCATTGATGAAGCGGCGGTCAACCCATTTTTACAATCACTCTCATTGATTTCGTTTGCAGAAAGCCTTGGAGGGGTTGAAAGCTTCATCACCTATCCTGCTACACAAACACATGCCGATATACCGCTTGAAGTCAGAACGGCGAACGGGGTTTGCAATCGCCTGCTGCGCTTCTCCGTCGGCATTGAAGACAGCGAAGATTTGATCCAGGACTTACAGCAAGCATTCGCACATGTAAAAAGGGAGGCACTACGATGACCACTCATGATTTCAGCTTTGAAACCAAATTACTTCATAATCAACATAAATTCGATCCTGCAACAGGCGGTGTGAGCGTCCCCATTCAGCACGCATCCACTTTCCATCAATCCGATATCGATCAATTCGGCAAATATGATTACAGCAGAAGCGGGAACCCAACTCGCGGAGCACTGGAAGATATCATTGCCGAACTTGAGGAAGGCACTCACGGTTTTGCCTTTTCATCAGGTATGGCAGCCATTTCAACAGCTTTCCTGCTGTTGTCTGCCGGAGACCATATCGTCATTTCCGAAGATGTGTATGGCGGTACGTTCAGGATGGTCACAAACGTTTTGACGCGTTTCAATATTGAGCATACATTCGTTGACATGACGGACCTTGAAAGCATTAAAGCGGCCATTCAGCCAAATACGAGAGCCATATACATCGAAACGCCTTCAAATCCATTACTTAAAGTGACCGATATTAAAGCAGTATGTGATATCGCGAAAAAAGCCGGTGCCTTAAGTTTTGTTGATAATACATTCTTGACCCCAGCATTACAAAAACCACTGAATCTGGGCGCTGATGTTGTCCTTCATAGCGCAACGAAATTTTTATCCGGTCATAGTGATGTGATAGCTGGACTAGCCGTAGTAAAAGATCCGGATTTGGCAGTAAGACTCGGTTCCCTCCAAAACTCCTTTGGAGCGGTTCTTGGTGTACAGGACGCCTGGCTTGTAATGAGAGGTCTGAAAACCTTGTCCGTTAGAATGGAACACTCCCAAAAAGGGGCAGAAAAGATTGCCGCCTACTTAAATGAGCAGCCTTTGGTGAAAAAGGTTTATTATCCTGGCCTGGCCGATCATCCACAGCACGAAATCCAGCAAGGCCAGTCGCTTGGTGCAGGGGCGGTCCTATCATTTGAATTGGAAAGCGAAGAAGTCTTCCGCTCTTTCGTGAACACTGTCGAGCTTCCTGTCTTTGCCGTAAGCCTTGGAGCGGTCGAATCGATTTTATCCTACCCGGCCAAAATGTCCCATGCTGCCATGCCTGCTGATGAAAGGGAAAAGCGAGGCATCACGAACAGCTTGCTCCGCCTCTCTGTCGGACTTGAAAATCCGGACGATCTAATCAAGGATTTCGATGTTGCCCTCGTAAATATTACAAAAGGGGAAGCAATTGCTGCAAAATGATTAAAGGATGGGTGCCTCATAAATTATGGGCACCCACTAGTTTGCATCATTTTAATTCTTTTTCAATCTATTAATAAATAAAGGCCAACGATTTCTCGATGGCCTCTCTTTCATTTCTTCATATTATATTTATCCAAAAAGCGGTCCACCCGTCCGCCTTTTTCAGCAAACTTCTGCTTTCCAGTATAAAAAGGGTGGGTATCTGAACTGATCTCCACTTTTAATAACGGATACGTTTGCCCATCTTCCCACTCGATCGTTTCATTGGACGTTTTCGTGGAACCTGTCAAAAATTTATAACCACTGTTGGTATCCATAAATACTACTTGTCGATAATCGGGATGAATTTCTTGTTTCACTATTATCACCTCATTGTTAATATGGGTATACCTTAAACGTAATGATTACTATTATCAATCATTTTGCTTGAAGGTGCCAATAACCGGCACCTCCTTATAGTTTAATCTTGATTATCCATACTTATTCAATTGTGCTTCAACCGGCCATCCCGTTATGCGGACCTGCCTGCAGTTCATACATTTGAAAATACTTCCCTTTTAATTCCATTAATTCTTCATGTGTACCTTGCTCGGAAATCCGCCCTTTATCCAGTACAAGAATTTGGTCGGCATTTTTAATCGTGGAAAGTCTATGTGCAATGATAAAGGTCGTTCTCCCTTTTTTCAGCACATCCATTCCCTCCTGGATAATTGCCTCGGTTTCAGTGTCGATGCTTGCAGTCGCTTCATCCAATATCAGAATCGCCGGATTGAATGCAAGAGCACGTGCAAAAGAGATGAGCTGCCGCTGTCCAGAAGATAACGTTCCTCCTTTTTCAATCACGGGTTCATCCAGCCCTAAAGGAAGATGCTTCAGCACTTTGTCCCCTCCTACATCTTTTAATGATTTTTCAACCATTTCCCTTGTGATGCCTTTATGATTCAGACTGATATTGGAAGCGATGGTGCCAGTAAATAAATAGGGATCCTGTAGGACGATTCCCATATGCTCCCTAAGCGTTTGATGGGGGATATCCAAAATATTCCTGCCATCAATTTTGATTTGCCCTTCGCTGCTATCATAAAAACGGAACAGTAAATTCATTATTGAACTTTTTCCTGATCCAGTATGGCCTACTAAAGCGACCGTTTCCCCTTGCTTAGCTGAGAAGGAAATGTCCCTTAACACATATTCATCATCATTATAGCCAAAAGAAACATTTTCAAATTGCACGTTTCCTTTGTATCTGGATATGTTTTCATCACTGACAGCCAATCCCTGTTCATCCAATAAACTGAATGCCCGCTCCCCTGCAACAAGTGCCTGTTCTAGGTTAGCGAACTGATTGACAATTCCGTGAAGCGGATGAAGCAGTCGGCTAATCAAATCAACAATTGCATACATCATTCCTAAAGAAATGGCTGAACTCGCTGTAAGGGAAATCCCGCCGAAATACCAGACGAATGCCATTAGCGCCAAAACCTTAATGACACCAATCAAGTTTCCACCCGTCAACGAATTCAAATGGAGCATTTTATTTTGATAGGAATAATGCTCCCGGTTCAAATTTTCAAATGTTTGCTTCGTTTCCTTTTCACGTCCAAATGCCTGAATGATGCTCATTCCAGAAATGGATTCATTGATCATCCCATTAATATCGCTGACCCGTTCCCTAATGATGTGATTATATTTCGAGGCGAATTTACGGTATACAGTCGTCCAGATAACGATGATCGGAATAAGTAAAAGACCAATGGTACCAACACGTACATCCAGAATAAACAAAGCAATGAGAACGCCGAAGATATTAATTGTGCTCGAGAAAAAGTTGGCGAGCACGGTTACATATAATTCCCGGATCGCTTCCGTATCATTAGTGACCCTTGCTACAACTTTTCCCGCTGGCATATTATCGAAATAACGTATCGGTAAACGGGAAATATGCTTAAAAATATCATTTCGCATCTTCTGAATGATTCGGTTGGCCGCTTTCTGCAAATAAAAACTCTGCCCATATTGAAAAATGGAAGAAATGATGACAAGGCCAAAGTAAAAAGCCACAAGCTTAAGGATCCGCGGAATTTCCGGTTGGTAAAACCGCATCACTTCCTGACTGGTCAACTTCACTGCTTGCGCCCGTTGCTCTTTTCCGTCTTTCTTAATGATCAACGATTGGTTCTCCAAGGTTCTGCGTCCATCCATTGGTACAGCTTCATTTACGAAGACAAATTGATTGCCAACCTGCAGAACGTGGACTTCCCTGCCTTTCTTCTCACCTTCAGTGAAGTAATCAGACCGTTTATACCATTTTTCTTCATACTCCACAGCATCTTTTCCTTTAACCGTTTCATACCAGGAGGATTCGATGCCAAGTATATGTGAATCAATGATTTTCTTGGCAACGAACGGACCCGTTAAATCGGCCGCTACCGAAAGTGCCAGCATGATCAGGGCGCCAATGATCAATTTTTTATAAAGGGCAGCATAATTAAAAAGTTTCTTTACGACCTTCATGCCTTCACCTCCGTTCCTTCATCAACCTGCTGCCGCTCGTATTGCTCCCTATACCAGCCATTATCCTGCAGTAAATCTTCGTGAGTCCCCTCTTCGATGATTTCTCCGCCATCCAACACGATAATCCTATCCGCGTGCTGAACGGCTGATAAGCGATGGGTTGTGATGATGGTCGTTTTCCCTGCCCGTTCATTTTGGATATTTTCAATGATGGTCGTTTCCGTTTTCGCATCCACAGCGGATAAGGAATCATCCAATATTAGGATTTCTGGATTTTTGATCAGTGCCCTGGCAATCGAGATCCTCTGCTTTTGCCCGCCAGATAGAGCGACACCCTTCTCACCGACAAGTGTCTCAAGGCGGTTGGGCAGCATCATTAAGTCCTTCTCAAAATCCGCAAGCCGGATAGCTTCAGCCAGTTCATCTTCCGTTGCATCCATTTTACCGAATAAGATATTTTCCCTCACAGACTTTGAGAATAAAAAATGGTCCTGTGGGACATAGCCGATCCAATTACGAATATCTTCAATGTCCAGTTGCTCCAGCGGCATGCCTGCAAAAGCAATTTCTCCTCTTCCTAAAGGATATTCCCGCAGCAATTGCTTCACGAATGTCGTTTTTCCACTTCCTGTCTTCCCAACTATCCCTAATGTTTGACCACGCTCAAGCTGAACGGAAATATTGGATAGATTCACAACTGTTGAGGATGGGTATGTAAAAAACACGGAATTGAATTGGATATTTTCCGGATTCGGAATACTCTTCAGACCCAATGAGTTCTTCACATCCGCCTCATATGAAAGGGTGTCTTGAACACGGTCAAGCGAAGCATTTCCCCTTTGCATGACATTGATCAGTTCACCCACCGCGATCATCGGCCAAATTAACATGCCTAGGTAAACATTGAACGAAACAAGTCCGCCAAGCGTTATGGCCTGTTGAAAAACAAGATAAGCCCCGTAGCCCAAACCGATTAAATAACTGATGCCGATGATAATGCTTATCGTCGGATCAAAGAGGGCGTCGATTCTTGCCACCGCGAGATTTTTGCGATAAACATCCTCTGTCATTTCATCAAATCGCTTTTCATCCTCCCGTTCCTGGACATAGGCCCGGATGACCCGGACACCTGAAATGGATTCAAGGACCTTGTCATTTAAAGAACCAAATGCTGCTTGTGCATCCGTAAAACGTTTGTAAATTTTCTTCACGTAGATTTGCATCATCACTGCCATGATCGGAAGTGGCAGCACCGCCGCAATCGTCAACTCCCAGCTGATGGTGGCGCCCATCATGACCACAACCGTAATGGTGAACAGAACCGAGTCAACGAGCGTCAATATCCCGAAACCAGCTGTGAGGGAAATTGCCTTTAAATCATTGGTTGCCCTGGCCATTAAATCCCCTGTACGGTTTTTTTCATAAAAAGTCGGCGTCATTTTCAGCAAATGGCTCATAAATCCGGACCTTATTTTTCGTTCGACCAAGTTTCCGCCGCCGAATAACAGAAAACTCCATAAGTAACCAAATAAGTAGCTTCCGCCCAGTACCATAAGCAAATAAACAACGTATTTCATGACACCCTCCTGCGTCATGCTGCCATTATTCATATCATCGATGGCATTTCCGACGAGCTTTGGCGGGATAACCTCCAGGATATTGACTAGACATAGAAATAAAATGGCATAGGTATAGCGCTGCCACTGTTCTTTAAAGAACCAGGACAGCTTTTTAAAAATCGCAAACATGAATTCCCCTCCCTTTTGTTAAAACCTTTCCCTTCACTAACCGCTTTCTGGATCTCCGGGCTGCAGTAAGACTCCCAATGTCATTTGTCTCATTTAAAACTCCTCCTATCTCTTATATGGAAAGGCTGCTATTGCACCTGTATCCCCAAAGCCAAAAAGCCTCCGCCAATTAGCGGAAGCTTTTTTAGATGTGTAAGAACACATATAAAGGCGCAGGCCGCGAAAATTCACAACCTGCGCTTTAAAATGATCAATGAGCACGTTCTAATCCTTTGTCTAGAAAGACAAAGTTTCAGGGCAGGCGGACGTATGATATTCAATTGTGATATCTATGTGCTTAACTGATTTAGTCATGACGTTCGCCTCCTTCTCCTTGATTAATGGTAATATTTAACTTATCTTAAAAGATTACTACGTGTGTATATTTTTGTCAATTGTGACTTTTCTAGATTATTGATGGATAATCCTTTATTCTTATAATGACGTAACCTAAGGAGGTTCAGCATATGCCATGGAGAAAATATATACTCCTAGCGGTTCCCTTTTTATTATCATCCATTTTCATCTTATTTGCCGTACCGGTCCAATATAGACCGGTTTCCTTCATTCCTGTTTTACTTTTCTGGATAGTTTATTATATTTTATTGTACCGGGAAAAGAAGAAGAAAAATAACTGATGACGAAAGAAAACCATCAACAATCAACTTGAGGGCGTTGCAAATGCAACGCCCCTTTCTTGACGGCTCTGCATATAATGATCGAAAAACATTCGTGGTGATTGTATGTTCTCGCAATATGTGCAGAAGCTGTTAGGCAAACTCCCTGTCAAAACAAAACCCATCATCGATGCTGAAAGATATGACACGCTAAAATCCCATTTACAAAAAGAGCTTTTTCAGCCTTTGGATGTTTCTAAAGCTTTTTTACCTATGGAATCGGCTCTTATAAAAAGCATTCGGACCGAAGCAGCTGCCTGGAACCGGAATAATGCTACAAGAACACAAGCATATCTGGCCTTTTATAATCGTAATCCAGAGGTCCATTGGGCCTTTTTAGCACATATGGTTTCGAGGAATGGGGGATACCATATGACTGATTTGAAAAGTTCATCCATGACCCATCTCTTTGACAGAGCGGAACGGCAGAAATTTTTCCAGTTCCTTGAGCGCGCCAATTCAGCGATATTTGCCGATGCCTTCCCCCAGCTGCTTTTATATGAACATTCTAAACAAAAAGAACTTCCAATAAGGAAGTATTTTCCGGTATTCCTCATTTCAAGATTCATGGCCCCGATTTGGGAATCTTTCATCGAGGAACCCCATTCACCCCTTTTGACAACATCCCTTATCATTAATGAACAAAGAATGCTTCAGGAAAGGGTAATAAAACGCACCCGCCATGGTGAAATCCTTCGAAGGCTCGATTTTCAGCTACAGGAATACTTAGGCTTCATGAACGTTATCTTTCCTTACGCGAATAAACAAGACGGACTCCGTTCCTTGACCGGCCTTACCGTAGACCGCTTTGCCAATCCGAAACAGCGTATTGAAACGGGAAAATTCTTATACGGGCTTCTTTTTCAGGATCCGGTTGTTTTTCACGGTGTTGGCCAATTTACAAAAGAGGTTCCACACACGGGTTCAAGAGAGGATTACTGGGAAAGCATATATACCTCTGATGCATCCGCGGCAAAAGACGATAAAGTTTATAGCCCCATTCTTCATGATGCATGGGCAGATCAAATTGTCTTTCCTCCCCCTTCCATTGATTGGTTCACGAATGAAAGCTTCATAGAAGATTTAAGAAGTTCACCGATTATAAAAAAAGCGGACCTGACCAACAAGGTGCTTGAAAATGTAAAGCATCTCAAAACCCTTAACGGAATGAAAGCCATTTTCTAGATCAAGCCTCTTACTTTGAATATCCCATCCTCCATTTGGCAAGAATGGTTAGCAAAAAGAATGGGTGAATCGAATGAGAGGCATTGTACTATTGAATCCAAACTACAATATCGGGGATTTACATACAAACGAAAGCTTTGCAATCCAAAAGATCATGACGGACAAGTATATAGACGAAAAAAATATTTCCCCGGTCATATTGAATCCGTATCAAATCCATCCTTATTACACCATCCCGCATGAGCTTCTTTTCAATTTACAGAATCGAAAAAAGTGTCAAATCGATTGCCTGGTGCTTCACTCTCTAGCTACGATGGAACGTTTCATCTATATTTACCCTGAAAAATGGCTTGAGCTATGCGGATATTTCAAAGAGATCATCAGTGTCGCGACTCAAACTCCGGTTAGGAATTATGAAGCAAATTAATGCTTGAATAAAAAATCATGGTACTTAAGGCATTGTGAATGGATTCTCCAGGGTGAAAAGTCCTTGATTGTTCATTTACCATGACCATCCTTCCAAAGTACTTTGATTTGAGCTTCCCTTTTTTACATAGCTACACGATAACGAAACTCCTTTATTATTGCCGCAGTATTCTTCTTCCTCTTTTAAAATCCCTCCCAAATCATTGGCAATTAATTCAGATTAATTTTCCCAATTGTGCGATTACTAGGAATTTTATAACTCCTAAACTATCTTTTGGAAATATAGATAAATTTACGGATAAAGCATAGAAAAATAAGTTAATTTTATATATCATTGGAGATAGGAATTTTCTTATTTTTTACTTTTACTAGAAAGGAATGTTAATGATGACCAAAGAAAAAAAGAAAAAAAACCCAATTCCTTTCCGATTGAACATTTTTTTCTTTTTAATATTCATTTTATTTTCAAGCTTAATAATCCGGCTTGGCATCGTCCAAATCGTGTATGGGGATGATTACCTCCGCGAAGTCGATCGAACGGAAAACGATGTGGCCAATACCCCCGTTCCCCGTGGGAAGATGTATGACCGGAACTTGAATCCGGTCGTTGATAATGAGCCACGCAATGCCATTACTTATACGAAATACCCGAATACGAAAACGGCCGATATGGTAAAGACGGCTGAGGTCCTTGCTACCTTGATAGAAAAAGATACAAAAAAGGTAACGACCCCGGATAAAAAGGATTTTTGGATTTTAAAACATCCGAAAAATGCCGAAGCTTTGATTACCAAGGCCGAGAGGAAGAAAGTAGACGAAAAGAAACTGAAGCAAAAAGATTTATACAAACTTCAAATGGAACGGGTAACCGATGAGAATATCAAGGAATTCACCAAGGATGAATTGGAAGTGATAGCCATCTTCCGGGAATTCAATAGTGGCTATGCCCTCGCTCCTTCCATCGTGAAGAACAAAGATGTCACTACAAAGGAATACGCCAGGGTCAGTGAGCATTTGGATGAAATGCCAGGCGTGGACGTAACGACTGATTGGGAAAGGACCTATAAGTATGACGAGACCCTCCGCTCGGTTCTGGGCAAAGTCTCTTCTTCCGAAGAAGGGATTCCCAGTGAAAATATTGACTATTATCTGGCACGCGACTATACCAGGAATGATCGGGTCGGAAAAAGTTATCTCGAAAAACAATATGAAGATGTCCTGCGCGGCCAAAAGACGCGGGTTGAAAATGTGCTGAGCAAAGGGGAGGTCATCAAAACGAATACCCTCACCGAAGGACAAAGCGGAAAAGACTTGGTCCTGACAATTGATATGGAGCTGCAGCAAAAGGTAGAAGCTATAATCGAGAGCGAATTGCGGAGGGCGAAAGCTAAGGGAAATACCTACTTTTTGGATCGTGCCTTCGTCGTTTTGATGGACCCGAATACAGGCGAGGTACTTACGATGGCCGGTAGGCAATACGGTCGTAACAGTAAAACCGGCTTGACCGAAATGAACGATTTTGCCCTTGGAAACATTACGACCTCCTATACGATGGGATCATCCGTTAAAGGAGCCACTGTCTACACAGGCTTTCAGACAGGAGCCATCGCACCAGGGTCAGCTTTTTTTGACAGAAAACTCCTTTTAGCAGGGGCTCCTAAGAAAGGCTCTTATAATGATTTAGGGTATGTAACGGATGTCACCGCGTTAAAGAAATCGTCGAATGTCTATATGTTCATGACCGCAATCAAAATTGCCGGAGGGCATTATATTCCCAATCGACCGCTCGGAATCAACCGGGAAGCTTATGCAATCATGCGGAATCATTATGCCCAATTTGGATTGGGTGTCCGCACAGGCATCGACCTGCCAAATGAATCCGTAGGGTTTAAAGGCGTCGACATGTCTACAGATGGATTGCTGCTGGATTTATCAATTGGCCAGTATGATACATATACTCCTATGCAATTGGCACAGTACGCATCGACGATTGCAAACGGTGGAAAAAGGCTTGAGCCACATATGGTCAAGGAAATCAGAAATCCTTCTGACGAACACAAAGAATTGGGGAGCGTTTTTAAAACGATGAGTCCCAAAGTGTTAAACGATTTAGGCGGGAAAGACGTTTGGATCCAGCGTGTCCAAGAAGGGTTCAGACAGGTTGCCCAGGAACCAGGCGGGACGGCATATAAATATTTCGGCGGTAAGTCCTACCGTGCGGCAGCGAAAACGGGGACAGCCGAAGCCTTTTATGACGGACCGCGAAGAAATCAATATAGTAAACAAGTAGATACCACTAATCTAACACTTGCAGGTTATGCACCAAACAATAACCCGGAAGTGGCATTCTCTGTCGTTGTGCCATGGGCCTATCAAGGCAAGCCTGCTGACGATATTAACAAACAGATCGGGAAGCAAGTAATGGACACCTATTTTAAATTGAAGGAAAAAAGATCAAAAAGTGAATCTAATGCAGACAATGCAATAGAAAGCACACAATGATGGTTTACACAAAAGGCCTGCTCGATTAAGAGGAGGCTGCTGAAAAACTCACGTTTTTCTAACTAGTACGGTAAATCAAACTAAAAAAAAGACAATTCTCATTCGATA
>NZ_JAOPHO010000062.1:0-24693 GCF_033141925.1 Peribacillus sp. CSMR9 | reverse complement strand
CTCGCACTTCCGCTCCAATCAACCTTAAATAGTTTCGTTTTAAAAACAACAATCTTTACGAAAAGAGCCTTTTCATATTAAAACGAGCATATAGGTTAATTATCTGGATTTTACTAGTCTTTGTAAGTATAAAAAATGATACGCAAAAATAAAAAGCCATTTCCATATGCTAGAGGTTAGGGCCTTCAGCATATGGAAATGGCTTAACCCTGCTTGTCTGATAATTCATTCATAAATGACCTTAGAGATATACAATAGGATTAATGAGTTATCAGTATAAAAAAGGAATTACCTTCCAACGTAAAGATGAGCAAGTACTTAATAAAGTATCTTGCTCACCAGGTTGTGGAATATAATAATTAATATACCTTGTCACCGTTAAAGATAGAATTCTTAACGACCACATAATCCACATTCCGGATGGCATCCAACTTGGTTCCACCGGCATAAGAAATGGATGACTGAAGATCTTGTTCCATTTCCTTCAACGTATCTTCCAAAGAACCTTTGTGCTCGACAAACATCTTTTTGCCTTCAACGTTTTTCTTTTCACCTTTTTGGAATTCAGAAGCTGAACCAAAGTATTCTTTAAAAGCTTTTCCATCTTTCTCGATCGTTTGACCCGGAGATTCTTCATGTCCAGCAAATAATGAACCGATCATGACCATGGAAGCCCCAAATCTAACTGACTTAGCTATATCACCGTTCGTGCGAATACCGCCGTCAGCTATGATTGGCTTGCTAGCCGCTTTTGCACACCAGCGAAGTGCAGCTAATTGCCAGCCACCCGTTCCAAATCCAGTCTTGATTTTAGTGATGCATACTTTCCCTGGCCCAATGCCTACCTTTGTAGCATCGGCACCGGCATTTTCCAATTCCCGTACCGCTTCCGGAGTTCCCACATTCCCTGCAATGACAAAACTTTCAGGTAAATGTTTTTTAATATGCTGTATCATCTTTATCACGGCATTGGAGTGACCGTGAGCAATATCTATCGTAATGAATTCAGGAACAATGTTGTCATCTGATAATTGTTGAATGAATCCGTATTCTTCTTCTTTAACGCCGACACTGATGGACGCGATTAATTCACGTGAGTGCATATCTTTAATGAAAGTAAGACGCTTTTCTGGTTCAAAACGATGCATTACATAGAAGTAACCGTTTTCAGCTAAGTAAATGGCAATCTTCTCATCAATGATCGTTTGCATATTGGCAGGTACTACAGGTAACTTGAATGTATGTTTACCCAACATAACGGATGTATCACACTCAGAACGACTGTTTACTACACATTTTGCAGGAATTAATTGAATATCTTCATAATCAAACACGTTTTCCATGATATGCACCTCTATATACGAATATTTTTGTCTGTTTATATAAAAATTGTTCGCCTCACTAGGTAATGTACATCATTTTTATCAGTAAGTCAAAAATTTTAATGGGTTTATTTTGTGTAATTTCAGAAAAGTTATAAAAAAAAGAAAGGGAGAAGGGTAACTTAAACGTACATCATCGTTTAATTAACAAAGAGAAAACAGATATTTGGCGGTAACAAATTCTCAGTGAAAAATGGCTTATAGTGCGATTAATAATACTGAATACAAAGCGATCTATAAACAAGTGAGGGCAGCTATTCGTTTTAGGAACTGCGAGAGAAAGGCAAATCACATTAGCACAAAATGCAGAAAAAAATTACCTTCATTTGAAAACAGTAAAAGCTAGGCACTCCCTAGAATTGAGTGCCTAGCTTTTTTTAAATCCTGGCTGCTCTATGCCATTAATGAAAAAATTATGATGAATCAAAAGCTGTTTTCTTTTTCTATTTCCTTGTTAATTGAGTCAACCATGAGGAAGGGAAGGTAGCGGCAGAAGAATTAAATCATGTCTATTCCAGCGGCAGGAGGGATCATTATAACGATGACTTTATTTCTTGTATCTGTTTGATATGCCTTTGTTCATGTAAGGATAATAATTCAATCCATTGATCCAAAGAGAGGTCCCCGAACATGGGATGCTTGGCCTTCTTTCTATTTAAGATGGTATCTGTATCCATATCATAAAGAACCTGTAATAATCGATCCCTTGATTCTCCCAGTAAATCCATGAGGGTCGATAATTGAAATGGGTTTGCTGAGGGTGAAATGTTATCAGGGGATGCAAATTTCCTTGTTCTATCAGTAACAAAGTAAATGTTTTTTTGAATGATATTATTAAAATCCCTTTCTCGAAGGCCATAAGCTATAGCTTCAGTAAACACCTGTTCCGTGAGATATAAATGATGGCAAATTTGGGCGATGTTCCATACCTCAGGCACAGGCCTATGGTTCAGCATATTTTCATCCAAATCCATAATTTCCTCTATTAATTGGTTTCTTGATTCGAATAGCAAATCATACTCGATAAAATTCATGTGAACTCCCCCTTTTGTGGCACCCCCATTTGAAAGCATCACTGATTTTTTGATATTTAAGAAAAATAAAGGGATATCGGACTGCATGACGAATAAGGCGATGGGAAATTATTTTAAAAAACTTTAAACCGATTTGGATAACAAATGGATTCATGATTTCGATTCATTGCTGGAATATGTGTGATTCATGATTGTAGGGGCGCGGCATATGCTTGAAAGGAAGGTCTATTGAGTAAGAGCTAAGAGATACCTCGAAAAGGCATGTTTCATTGGTATGAGCATGATTCCAAAGATTCGCTCTGCTTGTTAGCGGAAGAAACTGAATTTCCAAGGTTTTGAATTTTTCTTGAGCATCGATACCCTATCATGCTATGCACAAAACTTAGATTTATGCCTGCAATTGACGCATTACTTGTTTAACGGAAATCATGGATGTTGCATATAAGCTGAGTTAAAAAAAATCAGGCCAGGAGTTTCTTCCTTTCATAACACTCTACCATATAAGTTTATCATAAAGGCACTTCATTATCTGAAAAGAGAAGGGTAAAAAAATTCATATGCTTGCAGCCGGGGCATGGTTGAAGGCGGTTCCATTAAATTACGTTAAAAGATGATTGCTAAGTATGTACTTACCGCTAGCATTCAAAGGGAAAAAGAAACTCGAAGAAGATTGATTACTAATAGAATGATTATAATAAAAAAGACAGAGGTTCACTCTTCGTCTTTTTTGCTTTTTTATCGAAAGAAAAGTTGCGGGCCAAATGGGAAACTTTTAAACTGAAAATAGACTATACGAAATGGGACGGGTGATACCGATGGCTAAAACAATAGTCGAAAAACTGAATTTACATAAATATGAACGGGTGGCTGTCTTGGATCTGCCAGCAGGGGCGGATTATTTTGCGGAGCTGCCTGATTACGATACAGAGCTTACTAAGGGTGCATATGATCTTATATTTGCATTTGTATTTGATATGGATTCTTTAAAAGGAATCGTGGGTAAGGTGATCGAGAAAAATTATCTGAGTAAAAACGGTTATATCTTTTTGGCATATCCCAAGAAGGGAAATAAAGAATATGATGCATATATCCATCGTGATGATTTGATGCAAGGCCTGGGGGCGGATGAAAACGGTTATGTCGGGTCGAGTGACATGAAGTTTGCACGTATGGTTGGATTGGATGATGTCTTTACGGTAGTCGGACTGAAAGAGGATTCGGCAAATAGAAACCGTCCATCTACCAAGGCAAGCCAATCGGTGGATGATTATATCGAAATGATTTCTGAAATTGAGAATGATTTACAGGATTCCCCTGATTTGCTTGCGTTCTATCAATCACTTACCCCAGGCTATCGTAAAGATTGGGCTCGCTACGTGTATAGTGCAAAACAAGAGGCGACCCAAGTGAAACGGCGCCAGGAAATGAAAACGATTCTAGGAGAAGGGTACAAGAGCAGGGATTTGTATCGAAGAAATAAATGAGGGTGGAGGAATGTCTTCCATTCTCTTTTGTTTTTTGTCATGTTCCCCCTATCAAAAGCATATACTAGACCGATTCGAAACTTAAATCGTAATAATTATGATTTGCGAGGTGGTTGAACATGCTTTT
Source organism: Peribacillus sp. CSMR9 (assembly GCF_033141925.1). NCBI lineage: Bacteria > Bacillati > Bacillota > Bacilli > Caryophanales > Bacillaceae > Peribacillus > Peribacillus sp. CSMR9. The sequence goes on along the minus strand of NZ_JAOPHO010000062.1, from coordinate 20,666 downwards.
GAAACGTTATACGGGTAATTTGCTGTTATTGATTCTATTGTTTTTACTGCTGGCATTCTTTTTTCTAGGCGATGTGTTCATTCCAAAAGGGATTGATCTCTCGGGCTACCCGATGCTTCACTCTGTGTTCGTCGTGTTTTTGGGGTTGTTTTTAGAATCGATTCCTTTCCTGTTCCTGGGTGCTATTGCATCTTCGTTCATCCAGTTGTTCATCAGTGAGGAAATCATTCAGCGAATGATACCAAAACGACCAATGACAGCTATTTTTGCTGCGATAGGGGCAGCGCTGATCATACCGGTCTGCGAATGTGCAATCATCCCGGTCGTACGGAGATTGATTCAAAAGGGTGTCCCGGTCCATGCAGGTGTTGTCTTGCTCGTAACTGCCCCAATATTGAATGTCATCGTGTTCGGCTCAACTTATTATGCGTTCCAAAATAACCCGTCCATTCTATATGGAAGAATCATTCTTTGCGTCCTGACATCCGTAATCGTAGGTTTATTCATTTATATATTCAGCAATAAAGATGTGGTGAAAGAGGAGAAATTTGAAGTGGTTCACGGGCATGAACATGATATTCGATCAACTAAATGGACAAGCTTCATTGATCATACTTCACAGGAATTTTTTATGGTCGGCAGATACTTTATCATCGGGGCTTTGTTTGCCAGTATATTTCAAGTGCTTATGGATCGGAACGTAATGGCCGATATTGGTCAGGCGCCGATAAAAGGCACGGCATTGATGATGGGGATTGCGTTTGTGCTTTCACTCTGTTCATCTGCTGATGCATTCGTTGCCGCTTCCTTTTCCAATAGTTTTTTACCAGGTTCGATACTGGGTTTCCTTGTATTTGGGCCAATGCTGGATTTGAAAAATATCTTGATCATGATGTCCTGCTTTAAACGGAGCTTTGTCGTAACATATGTCTTGCTTGTTTTCGCAGTCGTCTTCAGCCTATGCCTGATTTCAGGCGGAATTGATCAGTAAGGGGGGCTTCTGATGAAACGTTTTTTTATCCAAAGACTTGAGGGATTGCTACTGCTTGGACTGGGCCTCATGATTTTTAAATTGTATGTTTCGGGACATTTAACGAAATTGATTGCGCCCAAAATGGTTCCATATGCATTGGCTGCGCTTTTTGCTTTTTTAGTGATCAGTCTTCTCCGTATGAAAAAACAAAAACATGGTGTACATCATTGTGATTGTGAATCGGACGGAGAGTCTTCCCCATCCGCGCTGGTCCTGAAATATAGTTTGTTCTTCATTCCGATTCTTCTGGGCTTCATCTTGACCGATTTTACATTAAGCGGGGAAGTGCTGGCGAAAAGAGGGATGGCGAACCAGCAGCCACAGAAGGTAAGCTCGTATGATAAAGGGAAACATACGAATGGGGAGAAAATTACCGTTACGGATGATAATTACTTTGAGGTACTGGATGATTTACTGAATAACCTCGATACGATTGAGGGGAAAGAAATAGAGCTTACGGGGTTCATTTATCGTGAGGATACTTTTACAGAAAAACAAATGGCCATCTCCCGCCTCTCCATGTCCTGCTGTGTAGTGGATGCGACGCTATATGGATATATGGTCAATGGGAATGTAGAAGGGATGAAGACGAATGATTGGTACACCATTACGGGTACATTAAAAAAAGGAAGCTATAAAGGGGAAGCTGTACCTGTGATCGATTTAAAAAAGTCGAAGAAAATAAAGGCACCGGAAGAAGCATATTTATATGGGAATGTGCAAATCATTCAGTAGTATTCGAGACCGGGCAAAAGGTGGTAAATGGAGTTATGGAATCAGCAGGCTTATAGACGGAAGAAAAAGACCAAATATGGGGGCCGACCTCGGGAAATGTTTAAAAAGGATACATTATTTGAGCTTTTTAGCGTAAATAAAAAGAATTCATTTTGAAAAAAGAGTTCAAAATGAATTCTTTTTTTAGTAATCTTTAATCAACTAAACCACCCGGTAGTTTAAGTGCAATGATTCACAATTTGTATTTTAATAAGTAAGAAGAGACCACTATCCTAGTAAAAGTCACTTTTTCTTCTACACTTATTTAAGAAGGTTTTTCATAATAGTAATTATACTATCCTCTCTAACAAATCCCCCACTTTTTCTGCCATGACACGAGGTGGATAAGGCATTCCATTCTTTAACCACCATTCCACTACCCCTACGTAAGCATTTGCAATAAATTGAACAATTACATCTTCATTTTGACTGTGATTTTTTCCTTTTGTTATGTCCACATCTTTCTTAAACTCCTCGATATTAAACTTAAGGAACTGACTGCGAAAATTTGGAGCTCCTTCACTCGCTAACATCGTCGAAAAGAATAAATAATTACTCTTAAAGTATTCCATACAGTGTACAGTCGATTCTATATAATCCATTTCAGTTGCCGACTCACAAAAATTACTCATGTTGTTTATATGTTCTTCCATGACTTTATCTAATAGATCAAATTTATCTAAGTAATGAAGATAGATGGTTCCTCGATTAACATTTGCTCTGTCTGCAATATCCTGAATGGTAATGTCATCAAAACTTTTTTCAGACATCAGTTCGATTAGAGCCTTTTTAATGGCTTCTTGGCTTTTGGTTATTCTTCTATCTATTTTCGACATTGTTTGGTCACCAGACTTTCCTAAAAATAATCAACAATTTTTATTGATTTGTTGAGTAATCAACGAATTGCGTTCATTTAACCATTGAGAGCATCGTGTTTCTATTTATAATTATAAACAGATGTTGATTAATCAATCAATGATGTTTTCTTTTCTGAACGAAGTCAATTTCACCATTATAGTTACAAAAGAATGATTTACAAAAACAAAAAAAGAAAGGGTGTTATTTTAAAATGAAAAAAAAATCTATTATCACGCGTGTACTCACAGTGATAGCACTGGGCCTGCTTTTATCCGCGGCCACCTTTGCATTCAAGACCGGCGTTGACGCTGCATCCAAGACCGACGTTGCATACAAGCCAGACATGTCCAATGGAGCAGACAACTTTTACAAGAGCGACAAGGTAAACATGAAGAAGGTTTCGTTTAAAAATCAATACAACATGAAAGTTGCAGGGAATCTTTTTATTCCCAAAGGTTTGAAGAAGAACACCAAAAATCCGGCGATCATTGTCGGGCATCCTATGGGCGCAGTAAAAGAACAAAGTGCGAATCTGTATGCACAAAAAATGGCTGAACTGGGATTCGTTACTTTGTCCTTGGATTTGTCTTTCTGGGGAAAGAGTGAGGGTCAGCCTCGCAATGCTGTTTCGCCGGATATCTATGCCGAGGATTTCAGTGCTGCGGTGGATTTCCTGGGCACCCGGCCGTTTGTTGACAGGGATCGGATTGGTGTTCTTGGGATTTGTGGCAGCGGGAGCTTTGCCATCAGCGCAGCCAAGATCGACCCGCGCATGAAAGCCGTTGCGACAGTCAGTATGTACGACATGGGTGCTGCTAATCGTAATGGGCTTAAACATTCCCTGACACTTGAGCAAAGAAAGAAGATCATTGCAGAGGCAGCCGAGCAACGCTATGTGGAGTTCACGGGCGGTGAAACCAAATACACCGGCGGAACAGTGCATGAGTTAAATGAAAACTCGACCGCCATTGAGCGTGAGTTTTATGACTTCTACCGCACTCCAAGGGGCGAATTCACTCCAAAAGGTTCGTCACCTGAACTCACGACACACCCGACGCTTACCAGTAACGTCAAGTTCATGAATTTCTACCCGTTCGAAGATATAGAGACGATTTCTCCTCGTCCCATGCTTTTCATCGCGGGTGAAAACGCTCATTCCAGAGAGTTCAGCGAAGACGCCTACATGCTAGCGGGCGAACCGAAGGAACTCTACATTGTTCCGGGCGCAGGTCATGTGGATCTGTACGATCGGGTGAATTTAATCCCCTTTGACAAGCTTGAGTCCTTCTTCAAAGAAAATCTGAAGAAAAAATAAGGCTTGTGTGGAAAGACGTAGAGAGCTTTGCGTGTCAATGGTACATGGGTTTTGTTAAGGATTACCATATGTCGTTTTTTATACTTGGCGGATATGACGAATAGAGAAGATGAATTTACAAGACAATACCTCCCTAAAGATAATCAACATTTTTATTTGGTTTGTTCAATAATCAACAAATCGCGTTCATTTAACCATTGTGAGTGAATCCTGTTTCTATTTATAATGATAAACGGATGTTGATTAATCAACAAATGGTGATTTTTTTGTTAAGCGAAGTAAATATACACTATTATAGTTTTTCAATACACATAAGAAAGGGAGTTATTAATTATGTCTAATATTCAAGATAAAGTTGTTATTATTATGGGTGCATCCAGTGGGATTGGTGAAGCAACGACCAAGAAACTTGCACAAGAAGGAGCGAAATTAGTGATTGCGGCTCGTCGTGAAGATCGCTTGAAAGCTCTTGTTGAATCATTACCAAATGCTGAAATTTCTTATGCTGTTGCAGATGTATCAAAAAAGGAGGAAGTTCAAGCAGTTATAGATTTGGCGGTCGAAAAATATGGCCGTGTAGATGTGCTCTACAACAATGCTGGAGTCATGCCAACTGCGCCACTTTCGGAAACACGCTTTGATGAATGGCGTCAAATGTTAGACATTAACATTATGGGTGTTTTAAATGGAATGGCTGCTGTATTACCCATTATGAAAAAGCAACAGTCCGGTCATATTATTTCAACTGATTCCGTAGCTGGTCATGTTGTTTACCCGGGATCTGCCGTATACTGCGGTACAAAGTTTGCAGTTAGAGCGATTATGGAGGGACTGCGCCAGGAAGAAAGAGAAAATAATATTCGGTCAACTATTGTTTCACCAGGTGCTGTAAGTACTGAACTTTATACAACAATTAATACTCCTGAAGATCAAGAATGGGTAAAGAATCTTATGGATTCAGGAGAAGGTTTTTCTTTGAAATCAAGCGATATCGCAGATGCAGTGGCTTATGTGATTAGCACACCTGAAACGGTTGCGGTAAGCGAAATTTTGATTCGCCCAACGAAACAAGTTATCTAATGGAAGTTACCATTAACGAAATGATTAAAAAACTGCCTCTTAGCTTGTTGGGGGCAATTTTTTACTAATAACAGTCTTTAGGATAATCTATATTGGCTACTTCAACGTTTCTAACAGCTTGTGGCAGTAGTAATAATGAAAAAAACATCAATGGCAATGATAATGTAAATACTAATTCAAGTACTAATAATGTAGTTAAAACTGATAAAACCGACAATCAGAATAGTGAAGATAATGAGGGTCTTAATAATATGCAAGACGTTAGAGTGAAATTGACATGTAATAAAGGAATAGTAATTGTGAAATTGTACGATAATCCAACAAGTAGAGATTTTTTTGACCAACTGCCATTAACAGTTACTTTTAAAGATTATGCGAATATCGAAAAAATTAGTGTCCTAGACCAAAGATTAACTACTAAAGACGCACCATCTGGCAGTGACCCTTCAGTTGGAGACTTTGCTTATTTTTCCCCTTGGGGAAATATTACTTTATTTTATGGGGATCATGGGCTTTCAAATGGATTGATCAAATTAGGTAAGATCGAATCTGGAGTAGAAAAACTTAAAAGCATAAATGACGATTTTAAAGTTACAATCGAAAAACTTGATTAAAAAGAGGATGATCGGAAGGGGGGATATGATGAAATTAAGATCTCAGTAGTTTGTTTTGATACAATGCCTGAACCTGCATAAGAATGTGGAGAAACGTTTCTGCCTAATTGTAAATAATTGAAGATAGGAGTTGCTTTTTGCTTAAACGAAATAATTTACTTATATATATATTGATGATAGGGGCTTTCGGCATCATAAATACTGAAATGGGGGTTATAGGGATATTACCCTACATTGCTGATCACTTTCATATCAGTGTATCTAAGGCCGGGTGGCTGGTGAGTCTCTTCGCACTTACTGTTTCAATGTCTGGTCCAACTATGCCGTTATTATTTTCGGGGATAAATCGCAAGAAGGCAATGTTACTTGTACTTGGAATTTTCATTCTAGGTAACATTGTCTCTATATTTACATCTAACTTTGCCATTGCAATAATTGCGCGTGTGATACCAGCCATTTTTCATCCAATCTATTTTTCAGCAGCTTTTACATTGGCTACTAACTCAGTTCGTAAAGAAGAAGCTCCAAAAGCTGTTTCAAAAGTTTTTATTGGAGTATCTGCGGGAATGGTACTTGGTGTACCTATCGCAAGTTTTCTTGCCAGCACAGTTTCATTTCAAATATCAATGGCATTTTTTGCCATCGTGAACTTTATAGTATTTATGGCTACATTAGCATTTTTCCCTTCTATGCCTGTTAAAGAAAGACTTTCTTACGGAGCTCAATTATCGGTATTAAAAAAACCAATTACTTGGCTTTCCATTGTTGCTGTCATTTTACTAAATTCAGCCGTATTTGGGGTGTATAGTTATCTTGCTGAGTATCTTAAAACCGTTACGAATACCTCCGGGAAATCGATTAGTTTAATGTTAGTCATATTCGGGGGGGCAAATATTATTGGAAACATTGTGGCAGGGAAGTTACTTACTAAAGATGCCATCAAATCTGTAGTATCTTTTCCTTTTGCATTGGGAGCCGTTTATATCATATTATTCTTATTAGGACAGTTTACTTTTCCTATGGCTATCATTACTTTGATTTGGGGAATATTGGCTGGTATAGGAACTAATATTAATCAATATTGGATTACGTCTGCAGCTCCAGAAGCTCCTGATTTCGCTAATGGATTATTTTTATCATCCGTTAACTTAGGAACAACAATTGGCACAGCTGCAGGTGGATTATTTATTTCAGAATTAGGTACACAATACGTCGTATTAGTGGGATTATTATCGTTAATATTAGGGTTGGTATTCATATTACTAAGAAACTATATGTATAGTCCTACAAACCAAATTTCTGGATAAGGAATTAATTAAACATCCTTTATAAAAAGGCTAGGTATGTCTGAATTGTCCCCTTTGTAAAGGACATTAAAAAAAAGTTAGGCAACCTGAAGGAGATGCTGTCTTTATTTTGCAGGCGGCATCTTTTTTAGATTCCATTGTCCTCGATAATGGTTGTAATAGATCATATAACTTTTTACTTGCGGTTCACATCTTTTAAGGTCTTACAGTTGATTAAATCCATTTCATCTTTAAAATGACCAAAGAATGATTCTTGCGAGGCATTACCCCAACAGTTTCCACGGCGTGACATGGATTGTCCTAATTTCATTTTCTTCACCAACTTTTGAAACTGGGGATTGGTATACGAATGAATAAATCCGTCTTTCATAAAATGCGAATGATTGGTTTTAATTTATGTAGCGAATTTAAGGCAATATCTAAGGTGATCTTATCCGATATTTCATAGGCTGACGGCATCCTGCCCGTTGTGCCGATCCAGCTGATATCCATTATGAATAAAGCGGGTGCCAATAGCAGGGCGCTAAAACTAAAGATGACAGTATTGCGCCAAGTATGACGAGTAAATAGGGGGATTTTTCCTTCATGGAAGATCTCCTGTGATACAGATTTACCATTTAGCCTATATGTTTGAATCGATTAAGTCCAAGGGTCCATTTGTTCGGGAGAACGTAACATAGTATAATGGGCTTACTATGGATAGGGGTGTAAGGGGGATAAGCATGTCATCAGGTAATCGAAATAATCAAATTGGACCGCCGCGGTTTGCTATTGCCATTCACTCTCTGGTTTGGCTCGCACAAAGCGAAAAGCTCCTTACAAGTTCCGTAATCGCCTTAAAGGTTAAATCACATGCCACTTTTTTACGAAGGGTGATGGCTCAGCTTGCAGCGGCGGGGATCGTCGAAACAAAGGAAGGACGGGAAGGCGGATATAGCTTGAAGGTGGCTGCCTCTCAGCTTACTTTGGCAGATGTGTATCAAGCGGTACGGCCGGAATGTCTAGTTTGTATGGAAACGAGCGAATGCGGTGAAGTAGGGAAGCAGCTGGATACGGCTTTGGAGGAAATCATGAATGAGGCCGAAAAGGAAACATTGCGCTTATTAAAGGGCTATACATTAGAAGAATTCATGAAAAAAGTCGATTTGGCCAATTTTGAAAATGAGTGTCTAGGGTAATATCCTTGCAAGAGGATACCCAAGATTATATAATGTGCTTAATGCGATTGCATTTAAATGAGGGGGTATTTACATGAAGGTGGAAATTTGGTCGGATTATCAATGTCCGTTTTGTTATATAGGGAAGCGTCGATTCGAAGAGGCTTTGAAACAATTTGAAAATAAAGCTCAGGTAGAGGTTTCATTTCGCAGTTTTGAGTTGAACCCAGAGGCTGAGCGGGATATCAATATGTCTCAAAATGAAATGCTGGCCAAGAAATACGGCATGTCTCACGCGGATGTGGAAGCGAACAATCAAAACCTGACACAGCAGGCTAAAGAATTGGGTCTCGAATATCATTTGGACAAAGTGGTTTTAACGAATTCTTTCGATGCTCACCGCTTGATGCATTTCGCTGAATCAAAAGGTAAAGAGAATGAAATGAACGAGATCCTGTTCAAAGCATACTTTACCGAAGGCAAGCATATTGGCGATCATGCTATATTGGTTAATTTAGCTGAAGAGGCTGGCCTTGATAAGTCTGAAGCAGAAGCCATGCTGGGAGGAACGGCATTCACGACGGAAGTAAGGGGCGATGAGCAGGAAGGAAGCCAGCTTGGAATTACAGGCGTTCCATTCTTTGTCATTAACCGCAAGTATGGCATCTCCGGCGCACAGTCAGCAGAGGCGTTCCTGGATACGCTGAAAAAAATATGGGCTGAGGAAAATCCGCTGCAAATGGTGAATGATCCAGCAACGGGCGATGCTTGTACGGACGGTTCTTGTAACGTGCCGGAAAAATAAACCGGCTAGGAAGGACAAGAGCTTTTGCTTTAAATGTAAGGCTCTTTTCGTAAAGATTGTTGTTTTTAAAACGAAACTATTTAAGGTTGATTGGAGCGGAAGTGCGAGACTCCTGCGGGAGCAGCGGGACAGGTGAGACCCCACAGGCGTTTACGCCGAGGAGGCTCACCGCCCGCCCCGCGGAAAGCGAGCATCTGGAGGGGAAATCAACCACAACTCACTACCTGGTAAATAGCAACAAAGTATGTGAAAACAGCCAAATGTAAAAAAGGCTGCATTCAAGATGAACTGATCATCTTGGATGCAGTCTTTTTCGAAGCCGTGAGTTTTACTTGGATTCAATTAAAGAATAGCGATAAAATAAATGTCCAAATGCACACGAAGGCTAATAACCCAAAGCTGTATTTCAATGTCATTTTCGTTAAAGCGGATTCTTTTCCGGTTTCGCCAACTGCAGCCGTCGCGATTACAATCGATTGTGGAGAAACGAGCTTTGCCATGACGCCCCCGGCAGTGTTTGCGGAAACCAATAATGATGAGTTTGTCCCTATGATGTTGCCTGCCGTAGCCTGTATTGGAGCAAATAACGAATTGTTATTCACTACAGATCCAGTCATGAACACGCCGATCCATCCTAATAGCGGTGATAATAGCGGGAAGATTTGTCCTGTTGTCGCAACCGCTTCCCCCAAAACATTTGTTAATCCACCATATGACATCAATTTGGCTATGCCGATGATCGCACAGATCATGATGATTGGAATCCGAAACTCTAAAACCGTTTTTTTTAGGAGGGAAAGACCTTCACTGACATTAATGGCTTTCGTCGTAGCGATGGTCGTCAGCGCAGCCAATAAGATCGCTGTTCCCGTTGCACCGATTAAATCAATGCCGATCGTAATCGAAGATCCCGGAAATATGAATTTCAGGACAGCCGATTCAAGGATACCTCCTTGAGAGAACAGTCCTTTAAAGGCAGGAAAGCTCCAAATCAGAACAAATAGCGTCAATAGATAAAATGGAGACCATGCCTTTACGATATCACCCATTGAATGTTTTTCGAATTCAAATTCCTTGCCGTTGAGTAAAAATAAATGTTTAGGCTGCCACTTATTAAGAAATAACGCCAGCACCCCCATGGTTAAGAGAGATGGAATAATGTCAGCTAACTCTGGGCCTACAAAAACGGTCATGATCGCCTGGGACACTGTATAAGTAGTCGAAGTCACTAATATGGCCGGCAATACTTCTCTGATCCCCTTAACGCCATCCATCAGCCATATTAATAAAAACGGAATAGTAAAGTTAATGAGCGGCAGTGTTAAGGCTGTTATCATGGACACATTGATCGATGTTACATTTTCCAAGCCGAATGTCCCGATGATACCAACCGGTATACCGATTGCCCCGAATGCTCCCGAAGCACCATTTGCTATTAGACAGAGCATCGCTGCCTGTAAAGGCTTGAATCCCAATGAAACCAATAGGACGGCGCAGATTGCGATCGGTACACCAAAACCTGCTGCTCCTTCAAGAAAGGCGTTAAAGCAAAAACCAATAAGTAAGAGCTGAAGGCGTTGGTCTTGTGAAATCCCTGCTATGCTACCGCGTAACACCTCGAACTTTCCGGATTTAACAGAGATTTTATATAACCAGACCGCCATCACGATGATATAGCCAATCGGCCATATCCCTTGGAACGTACCTTGAACCACACTTCCGATTGCTTCTCCCAAAGGTAGATTAAAGAGGAAAAGGACGATAAGAAAGGTAACAAATAAGTTTAGAAGGGCTGCGTGGATTCCTTTCATCTTAAAAATCGTCAAGCATAATAGAAATAAAAGGATCGGTATAGCTGCAACTAATGCTGAAATGGCAAGATTATTAAATGGGTTGTATGTTTGTACTAACATAATGACAGCTCCCTGCGTAAGAAATTCTGGTTAGTGTATGAACTACTCCCAAAATTGGGCTTGAATATCTTGAAGCGTATGAACAGAGCGGGCAAACTGTTCTTTTTCGCTCTCGTTTAGGGTAAGCTCGACAATGTTTTTTGCGCCTGTGCGATTAATGACTGTAGGGGTACCAATATAAACATTACTATGGCCATATTCGCCTTCCAACAATGAGCCAACCGGTAAGACGACATTTTCATTCTTTAATATCGCTTTTGTGATTCTCGCCAATCCCATGGCGATTCCATAATACGTAGCACCCTTCGACTCAATGATCTGGTATGCAGCATCACGGACTTGAACGGCAATCTCTTTTTTTCTTGCTTCATTTAATTTTGGAGCTATCTGCAATCCGGAAAAATTGGCAGAGCTCCAAACCGGAAGTTGTGAATCACCATGTTCACCAATGATATAGGCATGGATACTTGTAGGTGCGGTATTAAATTCTTGCCCTAATAAAGAGCGGAATCTTGCAGAATCCAATATAGTCCCTGAACCAATCACTTTTTCTTTCGGTAAACCGGAAAATTTCCATGTCGCATATGCCAAAATGTCTACTGGATTCGTTGCGACCAAGAAAATGCCATTAAATCCAGCTTTCATGATGCTGCCTACGATCGATTCAAAAATGTTCATGTTTTTCCTTACAAGATCTAGCCTGGTTTCTCCAGGCTTTTGAGCGGCTCCAGCACATATGACTACGATTGCAGCATCCCTACAGTCCTCGTATGATCCGGATTTTATATTCATGGCACTAGGCGCATACACAAGACCATGATCTAGGTCCATAACATCGCCTTTCGCTTTTTCTTGATTCAAATCGACAAGAACCAACTCATCACATATTCCTTGATTCATCAAAGCATAGGCATAACTAGATCCAACTGCACCAGTACCAACTAAAACGACTTTATTTCCCTGTGTAGAATTCATAATGAATACCTCCAATTTTTTCGAAAGTAAAAAACTTCCTTAAAAGGGTATCTCCATCCTTTTAATATGTGAAATATTTCACAAGAGGTTGTAAAAAATTTTTCAGGTTGCATGTTTTTATGTTTGCAGATCTGTAATAAACAATAACATTGTGAATTATTTCACAATGTTATTGTACTACATAGCACTATAACATTACAACAAACAAAAATATTAATTAGGTTTTTTTTACATGATAGTAGCACCGTTTGCAGTAGTTGTCGGATCGGATCTGAGCAAAGTGAAGGCAGTTTAAAAAGGAGATGATACATGAAGCAAAGAATATAGTGTAAAGAAGGGATTTTCCGAAATAAAATAAAGGAGCTAAAAAGGTGTATATCATAATTGGAATACTAGTCGTCGTGATTGCATGTGTATTAACTGTCAAAATAATTTCCTATAAATACTGGACTTGTATCTATACGGCATTTGGAAATGATAATTATTTTAAGGTGATAGCGAAATTGGAAAACGAGGGTATACAATTCAAAACGAAAACGCCTATGAATTTAGGTTCCCAGGATTTTCAAAATCGCCATAAAACTACTCAATATGATGTTTTTGTGAAAAAAGAACATGAGCAAATTGCCCAAAGGGCCGTGCACAAGAATTGATAAATGGAAACTGGCTGTCCTGGTGGCAGTCTTTTTTTTACTTGGAAGGAAAGTTAAAAGGAGAGAATTTAAATTTAATGAAGAATTTGGGCTTATAAATAATTTCGGAGAAAGGGAATTGAAAGATGAAAAAACAATTGCTTAAAATTTCTGAAAGAGAAGAGTTTGTCGAATTATACTCGGATACAAATGATTTAAGGAAATTTGGTGTGGCTAAGATACTAAAAGTGTCAGATGCGTTTGTAGTGGCAGCTAATATTACTTCAACCGGGCTGTATGATGGATACAGTTTACTTTATCTTGAAAGCATTCACCAAATCAATCTCAATACGAAATACATTAAGAAAATCAAGAGATTATATGTGGCAAAAAAACAAAATCATATTGAATTCGTTGATGGAAATGAAGATTTACTTTTGAGTTTTCTGGATTTTGCACATGAAAATAACTTCATGGTTTCAGTTGAACTTTTTAATGCGGGATATGGTGATGTGCAGGGTTTTATTAAAAACCTGGAAGATGATATATTTGTAATTTCAATGGTGAACGAAGTGGGGGAGCTTGATGGTGAAGCATTCATTAAGTCGGATGCCATACATACCATTACGTGTGATGGTGAAAATGAATTCAATTTAATGCATTTATACTTCAGGAAATGAAAGTTCAAGGGTAATGCTGCTTTCTGCAAAGTGCTGCTAACCTATAATTTAATAGAGGATAAAAGAAAGAAAAAGGCGCAGATACTTTTGTTTTTTATAGTTTCAAAGACTGAAAATTTGTATAATGGTTGAGATGGATTAGAGGTTTCAAAAATGAATGTACATATAGGAGGGGCATGGATGAGTAAGCTTAATGGCAGGACCATTGCTTTATTGGGAGCGAGGAAGACGGAAGAACTTAGTAAAATCGTTGATAATCTTGGGGGAGTCCCGCTCGTTCGTCCAGCACAGGGGACGGTATTCCTTGATGATTCCCATTTGGAAGAGGATGTCACCCGTTTGATGGCAGGAGAGTTCGATTGGATCATCCTGACGACGGGGGTGGGGACGGAACTATTATATAAAACGGCATTGAAGATGGAAGCGGGAAATCGTTTCATAGAAGCTTTGCAGTCCATGAAAATTGCGGCTAGGGGCTATAAAACAGTGAATATGCTGAAAAAACTCGGCTTGCAGCCATTAATCCGTGATGATGATGGCAGTACGGCAGGGCTCGTTAGAAATCTGGAAGGCCATCTGTCCGGAGATGTAATGGTCGCTTTGCAGCTTCACGGCGATCCAGCGCCTCTTTTGATGAATTGGCTGGATGAGCAAAAAGTGGAACATAAAGAAATCCTTCCATACGAACATATACCGCCCGAAAAAGAAACGATGCGTCAGCTGATCGAAGAAATTCTTGGAGGGAAGGTAGATTCTGTCGTGTTCACGAGCGCACCTCAGCCTCGGAATTTGATGAAATTTGCCCGTGAACAAGGTGTGGAAGATAAAATAATTGACTGGTTTAAATCCGATGTGATTGCTCTTGCTGTCGGAAAAGTAACGGCACAAGTGGTAATAGATGAAGGAATCAAGCGGGTCATATATCCAGAAGATCAACGGATGGGCAGTGCAATGGTGGAGCTGGTGAAATATTATCAGGGCATTGCAAGCAGATAAGGGTGAGTGCGGCATGAACAAGGGCAAAGTCTATTTTGTGGGGGCAGGTCCGGGTGATGTGGGCCTGATTACCGTAAAAGGACAAAAGGCGATCGAAAAAGCGGATGTCATTTTATATGACAGATTGCTAAATCCCAAACTATTGGAGGCTGCCACTCTTGATTGTGAGTTGATATATTGTGGTAAGACACCTTATACGAATGGTATCAGCCAAGGGGAGATAAATGAGCTGCTTGTGTCCAAAGCAATGGCAGGGCATCGGGTCGTCCGTTTGAAGGGCGGTGATCCTGCCGTCTTTGGAAGAGTCGGGGAGGAAGCGGGATCGTTGAAAGAACAGGGGATCCCATTCGAAGTCATTCCGGGGGTTACGTCTGGCATTGCCGCATCCATGTACGCAGGAGTTCCCGTCACGCATCGGGATTATGGACGTTCCTTTGCGATGGTTACGGCCCATGACCAAACGAAGAAGGATATAGATTGGAATGGGCTTGTGAATAGTATGGATACGGTTGCCTTTTATATGGGTGTGGCCAACCTTCCTTATATCCGCGAAAATTTGATCAATCATGGAAAGCCAGGGAATACGCCGGCACTCGTCATTCAATGGGGCACTTATGGAAGACAGGAAACGGTCGAGGGGACCTTGGACGATATCGTCGAAAGGGTATGTGAAAGGTCGCTTGGCAATCCGGCGGTCACCTTGATAGGAGATATCATTTCACTAAGGGGCAAACTGCAATGGTTCGAAAACAAGCCTCTTTATGGACAACGATTTTTAGTGGCCCGGACCGGGACGGCAAAGAGTTCATTGGCAGAAGCCCTGCATGAACTTGGCGGTGATATCATTGAGTTTCCTAAATGGAATGCGGCAAAAGTGAAAATTGAAGAAAGTCAGCTGCTCTCGTTTCTTTTGTATGATCGAATTCTCTTCACTTCACCCGAAAGTGTCCATGGGTTCTTAGATTTACTAGCTGAATATGCCATTGATTACCGCCGGATTTCTTCGGAACTTTATGTATTATCGAGGAAATCGAAGAAAGTTTTACAACAACGCGGACTGATGGCCAAGCTCAAATCCGAGATGGTGGAAACTGGAACACTGTTGGTAATTGGAGATAGGGAACAGGAACAAAATTCGGAATATGGGGCAGAAGCTTATTTTCAATCCATCGATAAATTTGTTGATGAAAGATTCCTTGAAATCCTTCCGGGAATGCTGGACGGGAAAGAAGTCGATACGGTACTTTTTTCGAATCAGCATTCAGTGGATATGCTGATGGAATACGGGAACAAGGCAGACGTGGATATTGAAGCGCTGCTAAATCAAGCCTCCATCGGGGTAATCGGGAAAAGCACCGGCAAAAGACTTGAAGACTATGGATTTGCACAAGATATGATGCCCAAAGAGCCGTCTGTCGAAGAATTGGTGGCGTTGATCGTGAATAGGAATGTTTATTAGACTCTGAAAAAAAACAGAGTCTTTTTCCTTTTTTTACCAAAAAAAACTGGTGTTAATGATATGCTTTTCCTTTGGGTATTTTTCGTAAATAGGGCGTTGGTTAGCTGCAATCATCATATTAATATTTAATTTTGCCATACTGCCTGTTCTTTTTTCAAAAGAGCTAAGCACTGGCACTTTTACTATGCATCAGGAAAAGGATGATACCCAATGGGCGCTCACGAGATTTCGTGGAGGAAGGAATAAAAGTCTTTTATTTCTTCCCAAATTGGGTATCATATATAAGTGACTTTTCTAGGGAGGCGAAGCAAATGAAACGCACATGGGAATTCGTATTAAGTATCATAGGCGTGAGTATCGCTGCGATTTCTTTAATCGTGACGATTATAGCGGCAGTTTATCTCAACAGTATCGATTTGACGGAAATGATGGACTACTCATTAATGACAGATTCCGAGTTTTCGACAACTGAGGTGGATATGTCAATCAAGTTGTTCATGGGCTTATTATGGGCGGGGGTCATATCGCTGTTTATTGCATTGGCAGGCGGCTTGATCGCTATCTTTCTATTAAAAGGCGGCAAAGCGAAGGGAGCCGGAATCTTAATGGTCATTACGGGCATTCTGACGGTCTTTCATGTATGGCCGCTTATCTTCTTCATCGTGCCGGGAATCATGTGCCTTGTAAGGAAACCAAGGGAAACGGTGGAAGTGATCGGATGATCCAACACTATACATAGTTTTGTAATTTGAAACAAAGGAGCTGACCCGAAGATGCGGGTCAGCTCCTTTTATTCTGAACTGGAAAAATAGTGGATATTTTAGGGGAATATACCTTTTTGTACCTGCAATCACCAGTCTATCATGTTACTATTATTATAAAGTTAAATATTAATAGACTGGAGTTCGATCAATGAAGATACCTTTAATGAAAGTTGGAATAATGACCTGTTTAACATTCGGTTTGTTCAATGGACAGGCTCTTGCGGAGTCTGGAGTAACCAAAGTCTGTTCAGCTTTTGGTGAAATCCAACCGGAGAAAAATCCTTCCCATAAGCAGATTAATTGTTTACTGACGAATGCGGCAATGGTGGCTGAAATCCCCCCTGAAGTAGTAAAAGCGGTGGCTACGCAGGAAAACGGGGATTGGAGGCAATTTAATGATGCGGGCCAACCTATAAAGTCCGGTGATGGCGGTATCGGTCTAATGCAGCTTACCAATAAAAGTGGGTATGACCAGAAAAAGTTGGAAAGTGATATAGTCTATAATATCGAGGCAGGCGTCGAGGTACTGAGTGACATGTATTCTAGAAGGGATTTGCCCAAGATCAAGGGTGCAGGACGCAAGGTCATTGAAAATTGGTATTTCCCAGTAATGGCTTACAATGGGACAAAACCGGTGAACAGTCCTCTTTACCAGGAAAACGGGAAAAGAAATGCGAATGCCTACCAAGAGGAAGTATTTTCCGAATTGGAAAACCAAAGTTTTTTGAATGGCACTAAACTGGCAATCTATCCATTTAAAACATCGGACTTTCAATATGACCGGGAGAGCACTGAAAATATCACCTTTAAAAAGCTGGAATACACACTGACAGATCAAACGCATGACTCTGTTTATTGGTTCAAGGCAGGAGACAAAGTGGTGACGACATCCAGCGCGAATATCAGGAAAGAAATAAGCACTACGGCAGGTGCAGTATCTGTGCCGCTCAATACAAGCTTAATCATCACAGGGAAATTTGACTATCACGAATCTAAGGGAAATAAATTTGTCTGGTATCCTGTACAAACGGAGGACAAAAAGATTAAGGGGTATGTTTCATCAGCTTACATCTCCAATAGGCTATCGATTGTCGTCCCTATCAAGGATACGAATAAACCTGTGATATCAGGGGCTGCTAGTAAATCCATTCCTTTCAACTCAACTTTTAATCCTAAAACCGACGTAAAGGCAAAGGATGATAAAGATGGTGACTTAACGAGTGCCATCCGTGTGGACGGTAAGGTGGATACCAAGAAAGTGGGCACCTATAATTTGACTTATACGGTAGCTGACAAGGCTGGGAATGTTGCAAAGGCCACAAGGAAAATAACCGTTTATGATCAAGTCAAGCCTGTGATTTTTGGTGCTGGGAATAAAACCATCAAACTTAATTCTTCATTTAACCCAAAAACAAACGTGAGTGCCAAGGACAATGCCGATGGCAACCTGACAAGTAAAATTAAAGTGACGGGTACAGTGAATACGAAGAAAAAGGGGACCTATACATTGAAGTATACGGTCACCGATCAATCGAGAAATGCAGTGACAGTCACCAGAAAGATCACGATAGATGGCACCAAGCCGGTCATTTCCGGTGCCAAGAGTAAAACCATTGCCTACAACTCGACATTCAATCCTAAATCAGGTGTATCTGCGAAAGATAACCTGGATGGCAACTTGACAAGTAAAATCAAGGTGACGGGTACAGTGAATACGAAGAGAAAGGGTTCCTATACATTGACTTACACAGTTACGGATAAATCGAAGAACAAGGCAGAGGTAAAAAGGAAAATTACAGTTAAATAGATGGAAAAAAGGATTCCGGTAATAGTGGAATCCTTTTTTGATGAGTGGAATGATTTTGGCTGAAAGCTGGTATAAATAATAGGAGAAGGTATTCAGTGATTTGATCTTCCAGGGCGGAGTGGATATTGATAAAAATGCTATAGTTGTAAATAGATGTAATTATAATTGATCTGAAGGGAGATTGTTTATGGGCATGTAAACTGGATGGATCAGGTTTTTAGGATTATGAAAGGGACGGCGGGCTGAAAAATAATCCTGGCCTTGGAAAACCGCTTCCGGAGTCGGCACTATCGGGAGATATATATGAAAGACTTCTTGACGAAGGCCAAGGATGCCGGTTACCTGCTATCCCGAATTGGTTCGATTGAAAAAAATCAATGAACCTGAATCGGAATTAATGAAACGAATTGACGATATTAATGAGAAAGTCCGTACATATAATGCGATTTGTCCGGCGCAAATGCAGAGCAGGGAAATAGAGTTGGAAAGTATCGAAATCCAACACGGAATTGGTAATTACTGTTAATGCGTAAAATGTAGGTATTTGTATGAAGTGATCATACAAGGATTATGATATAATTGCATCAATAAAAAACAGAGAGAGGGACTACAATTGGAAAAAAGAAAAGAAGTTTTTTCATGGATAAAAGCGATCGGGATTGCAGTCATTCTAGCTTTTTTAATTCGAACATATATTTTTGCACCGATTGTCGTGGACGGTGAGTCAATGATGCCGACTCTGCAAGACCACGAACGAATTGTTCTTAACAAGTTTGGAACGAATATCGATAGTATCCACCGGTTTGATATTGTCGTTTTTCATGCAACGGTAGATAAAGATTATATAAAAAGGGTTATCGGTCTGCCAGGTGACCATATTGAATATAAAGACGATACGCTTTATATTAATGGGAAAGCTTATGAAGAACCATACTTGGACAAATATAAGAAACAGATGGCAGGTTTGCCGCTGACTGAATCCTTCAAGCTCGAGGATCTTACAGGCAGCATGACAGTGCCGGATAACCAGCTGTTCCTTATGGGTGACAATCGCCAAAATAGTTTGGATAGCCGTGAAATCGGCACGATTTCCGTCGATGAAATTGTCGGCAAGGCGAATCTAGTGTATTGGCCGATCAAGGAAATGAAAATTGTGAAATAAGAGGAAGCGGACTCAGATATCGAGTCCGCTTTTTTTTTGCCGTTTTTCATTTCCGTAATGGGGAAACATTGACTGCCATTATCATACAAGTCCTTCAACAAAAAACGTGTCCATTCTTCTTTTTTTTTCTTTTTTTTATGAAAATCAACTCATATGGGTTAAATTAGGTTATCCTATTAAAAAGAAGTAATCACGTTACCCAGGCCCGCATCAGAAATTGGATTACTTTATTAAAAGGGTGCTGAGATGGAGTACTATAGATGGATATAGTAAAAGATTTAATATCAAACTATGGTTATTTTGCGATATATGGACTGTTGGCCATTGGGATTATTGGCTTGCCGGTACCTGATGAGTTCATGATGACTTTTGTCGGCTATTTGTCATCCATCTCCGTTTTGAATGTCCAGGGGGCATTCCTCGTCAGTTTCCTTGGATCGATATCCGGGATGCTTGTCAGTTATTTCATCGGGAAAAAGGTGGGTAAGCCTTTTTTGAGAAAGCATGGCAAATGGATCAAAATGACTCCCGCGAGGTTGGAAAAACTAGAGAATTGGTTCAATAAATACGGTCCTTGGACCATTA
The DNA here is from genome assembly GCF_033141925.1 of Peribacillus sp. CSMR9. Lineage (NCBI taxonomy): Bacteria > Bacillati > Bacillota > Bacilli > Caryophanales > Bacillaceae > Peribacillus > Peribacillus sp. CSMR9. The sequence goes on along the minus strand of NZ_JAOPHO010000062.1, from coordinate 750 downwards.
TCATAGCCTATTTCATCCCAGGAGTTCGCCACTTCGCCAGTTACATGTCCGGAATGAATGGAATGGGGAAAAGAAAGTACTTTATATTTGCAGGTACAGGGGCTTTCAGCTGGTGTTTGGTATTTACGACTTTTGGCTATTTCATTGGTGTGTTAACTTAACTTATTACACTCATAGGTCAAATTTCCATGTTGAATCGGAAAATCCCGTTTCTGGATTTCAGAAACGGGATTTTCCATTTTCACCTTTTATTATTGAGCAGAGTATCCGCCGTCGATGACAAGCTCGGCACCCGTAACGTAGGAAGCGTCATCGGATGCTAGATAAAGCACGGCATTTGCAATATCAGCCGGCTGACCCAAACGCTGTAATGGAGTTGCCTTTATCATTTGATTCACTAACTCTTTTGACTCTACTAATTTTTATGTAATGGGTGTGTCGTCACCCTACATCCTTTTCCAGCTTTCGTCTGAAGATCCATCAAGTACAGTTCCATAGACGCTATCCAATCAGTGATAATGGCCATTTTAATAGTCATTCTTCCCATCATGATCACTCCGGATTAGTTGTTATAACGATGAATATATGTTCAAGCTTCTTACTGGATAAAAAGTAGTTGTATATCTTAAATATTGCCGGAAAGTTGATATATTTTAATGGGCCCCCCATAACCTGAACTATACCCCGAATAATGGACACAGTAAAAAAAGTCCCTTATTCGGGGTTTTCTATGTCCTTTTTCTAGAACCC
>NZ_JAOPHO010000061.1:0-26576 GCF_033141925.1 Peribacillus sp. CSMR9 | reverse complement strand
TCCCCGATTGAATATCGAGAAAAGGCCGCAGCTTGAAATACTCTTTTTTTATTGTCTACTTGACAGGGTTATGTGCAGGCCCCCCCTTCTAATATTAATAAAATCAGAATAGCCATACAATAAACGTTGAAAACTAAAGCACTTTACTTTCAATCTGATTTTTAACGACTTTAAATGCTTTCACTGAAAAAAATTTTAGATGATACCCAATGAATGGTATTTATGACGGCAATAATATCCCCACAATTATAGTTTGGACAATAGGACTGTATGTTTCCACCATGAGGTATTTAAATAAACGAATAAAATCAAAATATTTGAAAAAGGATTATAATCATGCAACATTGAGTTGGTTTCCTTTTGAAAAAAGAGGAGGATATTAATATGGAAAATGTAAAGGGAATCGATGTTTCACATTGGCAAGGTGCTATTAATTGGGATGAAGTTGCTAAGGCCGGCATGAAGTTTGTATTCATTAAAGCAACCGAGGGAACGAATTATCCTAAGCTCTCGTATTTTAAAGAAAATGCTCCTCAAGCTTTGGCAGCGGGATTGAAAGTCGGGGCCTATCACTATGCTAAGTTTGCTACTGTTGCTGGGGCAAAGGCAGAGGCTGCTTATTTTTTAGATTCTATCAGCTCTTTTACTTTAAATTACCCTGTTGTTCTTGATCTTGAAGAAAATAAAAAAGGTGCAAATAAAAAAAAGTTAACCGATGCAGCAATAGCTTTTTTAGACTCTATCGAAGAAGCAGGATACACCGCTATGCTTTATACTGGTAAATACTTTCTCGAAAATACTTTAGATGAATCAAGATTGACGAAGTACGCTTTGTGGATTGCCCGATACAACAGCTCGTTGGGACGAAGCACAGATATTTGGCAGCATTCCGATTCTGGTAAGATAAGTGGTATCAGCACAAAGGTGGATTTGAATATAGCTTATAGGGATTTTACAAATACAGTAAATTCTTTTAGGACGCCCAACTCCCGTGCATTGAAAACTGAATCAACCACAACATATACTGTAACAAAAGGCGACACACTAAGCTTGATTGCAAAAAACAACAAAACAACCGTAAAATCTCTTGTTAGTCTTAACAGCATTAAAAACCCGGACAAAATTTATATCGGTCAAAAGATAAGGTTGAAATAAGAAAAGGCTCTTCTCTATAAGAGAGGAGCTCAGTTTGTCGACAAAAGGGGTTCGGAATGTATTAATTCCGAACCCCTTTTGATATTTTCTTGGAATTTTGCTCAGGATTAAGAGCTTGGGTCTCTACGAGCCCACTATGTTAGGCCATTTTTGGACCTCGCCATGTCCAATTGGCCATCTTCTTTAAATTAATGGCAGCGAAAGTAAGCATCGCCTGCATCGACAATTTTTTAAGTCCCCTTAAAGTTGTCCAACGCATACCATGCTTTTCTTTTGCATCTGCGAATACACGCTCAATCGTTTCTTTACGTTTCGCATATATAGTTTTTACATCTTGATGATGACGCAGATGATCTGCTTCTTCCACATGTGTTTGCCAAATATGCCGTGTCACCACTTTTTGATGGTCTTTGCTTTCTGTACACTGTGATAAAAATGAACATGTCTTACAAATGTGTTTGGGAGATTTGTACTCACGATATCCCTCTTTATTGGTTGTTGAGTACTTTAAAATCTCGCCCGATGGGCAAAGGTAACAGTCAAAATGTTCATCGTAAACATACTCAAGTTTGCGGAAGAATCCTTCTTTGGTTCGTGGCCGTGTATAAGGTAAAGCCGGTATGATTTCTTTGTTAAATAGGTAACTTGTAATCGCTGGTGTTTTATAAGCTGCATCTGCGGCAACGGCTTCAGGCTTTCCAACTTTCTCAATCACTTGTTCAACCAGTGGCTCTAACATATGGCTATCATGCGTATTTCCAGGTGTTACAATCGACCCTAGCACAAAACCATTGCGGTCTGCAGCCGTGTGAAATGAATAGGCAAACTGTTTTGTCCGTTCATCTTTCACATAGTAACCACTCTCAGGATCTGTTGTACTTTCTTTAATCTCTTTGGTTTCTTCCTTATAATATTTATCTGGTGGAAAAGGTTTCTTTCCATGGTTTTCACGATCTTGATTTATTTCTTCTTGAAGGCGTTCTTGATACGCTCGTGTTTCCTTGCGAACGACTTTCTTTGCGAACTTTCGCTTATTTGCACTGGCTTTCACATGAGTGGAATCAACGAATACATGCTCTGCACTTATTAACTTTCTTTCGGAAGCTGTCATTAAGATGCGATAGAAAATCTGTTCAAACAGGTCAGTATCTTTAAAGCGTCACTCGTAATTTTTCCCGAACGTTGAGAAGTGAGGCACTTTATCATGGAAACCGTAACCTAAAACCAACGGTAAGCCATATTCGTTTCAACTTCTTCAATTGTTTTACGCATCGAACGAATACCGAAGGTATTTTGAATCAATGTCAGTTTAACTAAAATAACTGGATCAATACTTGGGCGTCCTACCTCTGAATACATCTCTTTCACCAAGTCATAAATGAAAGTGAAGTCAATGGCAGCCTCCATTTTACGAACCAAATGGTTCGGTGGCACCAGTTGATCCAAAGTAATCATTTCAAGTTGATCTCGCTGAATAGAATTAAGTTTCGAAAGCATAGTCATCACCTCAAGTTTTAATACTCCTATTTTAAAACAAAAAAGACTGTAGGCAAAAGCGGTTATATCTAATTGTTAAAACAAAGTTGATTGGAGCGGGTGTGCGAGACTCCTGCGGGAAAAGCGCGTCCAAGGGAGACCCCACAGGCGCAAAGGCGCCGAGGAGGCTCCCGGACCGCCCGCGGAAAGCGAGTGCCCTACGTTCTAATCAACGTTCGAATTTTTAAAACCCTCAAAAAAAATGTAGACAAACTCGATTTTCATCGAGTTTGTCTACAGTCTGGGCTCTTCTCTATAAGAGAGGAGCTTATTTTTAATTGAAATTCATTATATTTCTTTAAGTTCATCAATGCCCACTTCTGATTTTTCCTCTAATGGTCCTCTGAGATGTACTGTAGCAGTTCTGCCGTCTTCATTTAAATTATCAATCCATACTGAAGTGCCATTATATCTCACCTCAATGTCAGATGATGAAGAAAGAATCTGTTTTACACGTTTAACATCCACATAAATCCCTCCCTGCTTATTAGTCTACTTATTATTTGGGGAAAGACTGAATTTTATTCGTTTTTTAAAGGTACTAAAAAATAAGCCTTAATTTCATGGGATTAATATATAACAAAAAGCCGCAATAATGTTGCACCTTTCCCTGTTATATGAGGGCGAGAGCTCAATTAATCTTATTGATAAGATGGAAATCCTAAAACTTAAAAATAATAGGTTGTCTGCTGAAATGGATAGGATTGTAAAAAGTGTTGAGTTGATAAAATACGAAATTTTAAGGATACTGTATGTTTAAATCTGGACTGGCGGTATATTATCCGACATGGGATAAAATCAATTGTCCACCAATTAAAGATTTTAAAATTGGAAGATTATTATTCTATATTATTTCGCGAAATGATTCACGTATATAAAAACATTTAGAAAAAAATATAATACTCTCTTTAAAAACATATAAACACGTTGAGGTATATGGTTTTTTATGCTTAAACATCTAAGTTGAAATTACTGAAATAATTACCTTTTTGATATTCACTATTTGTTCTGTGGATTCAAAAAGTGGAGGAAGTGTACGAAAATTGAATATTTTTATCTTGAATTATTATATTTATGTAACTATAATTACATTAAAAGTGCGCGAATTGAATAAATGCACGCGGATTGAATACTTTCTTTTGAAAAACTTATTGTAAAAAATAGATAGGGGAGCCATTATCATTGAAAAAATTAATGTTGTTTACGACTGGCGGAACAGTAGCCTCAATTGAAGGAGAAAACGGACTTGCACCTGAACTGCATGCCGATGATCTATTAAGTTACATACCTGAATTAAATGTACGTTGCCATATTGATACGAAGGAGTTAATGAACATTGATAGCACCAACATGCAACCAGAGTTTTGGATAGATATGGCGAATGTTATTTACGAACATTACGATCAGTATGATGGATTTATTATTACGCATGGCACCGATACAATGGGTTACACATCAGCTGCACTTTCTTATATGTTACAGGATGCATCAAAACCGATTGTTATTACAGGCTCGCAAATTCCTATTTCGTATAGTAAAACAGATGCAAAACGAAACATTTCAGATGCCATCCGTTTTGCTTGTGAAGAAATAGGTGGGGTATATATTGTATTTGACGGCAAAGTCATTCAAGGGACAAGAGGGATTAAACTTAGGACGAAAAGCTATGATGCCTTTGAAAGTATTAATTATCCGTATGTTGCATCGATACATGATGACATAATTGAATATAATAAATCCATTCATATCCAAAAAAATAAACACATTCAATTAGATACATCACTTTGTACAGATGTGGCGGTTGTTAAATTACATCCTGGGATAAAACCAGAATTTTTTGACTGCCTAAAAGGTTTGTATAAAGGAGTGGTTGTGGAGAGCTATGGAAGTGGTGGTATTCCTTTTCAAGTGCGCAACATTTTAGCGAAATTGATTGAATTAACCGAGCACGGTGTATCTGTTGTCATTACGACTCAATGTCTAGAAGAAGGAGAAGACATGGATATATATGAAGTTGGTCGGAAAATTGACCATAATCGTGTAGTGCGTTCTAAAAATATGAACACAGAAGCAATTGTGCCGAAATTGATGTGGGTGCTAGGAAAAACAACAGATCCAAAAAAGGTAAAAGAAATGATGGAAACAACGATTGCAGCAGATATTACGTTATCTTTTTGAGATACTGCCATTAAGTCATTAAATCCAATTTTTAGGAACTATAAACTCCTGTCTTTGGACAGACTTCATCAGTTGATGAAGTTGATCCTTTTTAAAATTGAAAAAAACAAGTATCTTCTAAGCTAACTAAATTTTAATAAGAGGTGTTTAAATGCAACAGTTATTACATCATGTGATTGGCGTAACAAATGATTTCCTTTGGTCAAAATTATTAATTATTATGCTTGTTTCTTGTGGGATTTATTTCACAATTAAATTGAAATTTGTACAGGTTAGAATGTTAAAGGAAATGGTCCGTGTTTTATTGGAAGGAAGAAAGGGTTCTGAAGACAGCGTTTCCCCCTTTCAAGCGTTCTGTATTGGTATGGCCGCCCGCGTTGGGACAGGTAATATTACAGGAATTGCGATTGCGATTGCATTAGGCGGTCCTGGAGCGATATTCTGGATGTGGATTATTGCAATTATTAGCTCGGCAACCAGCTTTATAGAAAGTACGTTAGCGCAAGTATATAAAGTAAAAGATAAAACTGGTTTCCGAGGCGGTCCATCCTATTATATGGAAAAAGGATTAAACAAACGTTGGATGGGAGTATTATTCTCCATTTTAATTACGCTTTCTTTCGGTCTTGTATTCAATTCTGTACAATCAAATACCGTTACAATTGCTTTTAAGAACTCATTTGGGGCAGATCGTTTAACTGTAGGGATTATCATGACACTTGCTTTCGCTGCGATTATCTTTGGCGGTGTGAAGCGTATTGGAAAAATTGCTGAATACAAGGTGATGATTCTAGGTGTGTTATACCTTGGAATGGCATTATTTGTCATAGCGATGAACATAACCAAAATGCCGGAAATTCTTTCTCTTATTATTCATAACGCGTTTGGCTTTGAACAACTGGCAGGCGGTTCAATCGGCGCTGCGTTCATGAATGGCGTTAAACGTGGTTTATTCTCGAATGAAGCTGGTATGGGAAGTGCGCCAAACGTTGCCGCAACGGCAAAAACAAGTCATCCGGTGAAACAAGGACTTATTCAGGCATTTGGCGTATTAACGGATACACTGATCATCTGTACAAGCACAGCATTTATTATTTTACTTTCGGATGCTTATAAACAACCAGGGCTAACTGGTATTGCACTTACACAAACTTCATTAACTGAACACATCGGTTCCTGGGCATCAGGTTGTCTTGCGATCTTTGTTTTCCTATTTGCATTCGGTTCGTTAATTGGTAACTATTATTATGGGGAAACAAATATTCGATTTTTACACAAAGGTAAAGTATGGTTGATTCTATATCGAATAGGCGCTTTCACCATGATTGTATTCGGAGCGGTTGCAAAAGTCGAGCTTGTATGGGATTTAGCAGATTTATTTATGGGCTTGATGGTTATCGTAAACTTAATTGCCGTTCTCTTATTATCAAAAGTAGCTTTTGCAGCATTAAGTGATTATATGAAACAGAAAAAAGCTGGTCAAGATCCTGTTTTTTATAAAGACAGCATTAAAGGTCTTGAAAATGTTGAATGTTGGGAACACTCTCAAGATGCTTCCACTTTAAAAAAGAAAAACGCCATGTAATAAAAAAGATGTGCAGACATATGAACAAATCCACCGCATATGTTTCCGTCTGACTTATTGTTTTAAAAGTAGTGTAAGTGCTTCAACTGCATTGCTTGCTCATTATTCAACGTTTCGATGAAATCGTATAAAGCCGTTTTCGTACTTCATCGAATAAAACAATCTACCACCAGGGCTTCACTTACTGAGCCCATTGTTGAGCTATGGTTATTATGGAGTTGGATTCATCGTTTGCGATTATGTTAGACCCGAATTATATATTATCTAAGTCAGTATACCTTACTTATCAAAGGAGTTAATTCATTATGCAAGTGCTACAAAAAACGCAAAAAATAGTCCGCTATCAGAATCAACAGGGCAAAATACATTACGGTATTGTTGAGGATGAGATGATATTACAACTGTCTAGCAGTTTTGCTGAACTTGTCAACAAGGAAATAAAGTATGACGGGGTAGAGCTGAAATATAGTGATGTAAAAATTCTGGAACCTGTAAAACCTTCGAAAGTGGTTAATTTCGGCTGGACATATGCAGGTCATGCGAAGGAAACAGGGGGAGAGGCAAACCTTGTAGAACCATTTCTATTCCTAAAGCCATTATCTTCGCTTATTGCAGACAAGGAGAAAATTATCCTTCCTCCAAACGATCTATCCAATCAAGTGGAACTTGAAGGGGAAGTGGCCCTTGTCATTGGAAAGCGCGGAAAAAACATTAAAGAAGAAGATGCGCTTGATTATGTGTTCGGTTGCACGATATTTAATGACGTCACAGCAAGAGACCTTACCAAAAAAGATCCACAGTTTACGCGGGGCAAAGGATTTGATACATTCGGACCTTTGGGGCCGTGCATCGTTACCGGGGTAGATCCTACAAATTTGAGAATTGTGACCACATTAAACGGCCGCGTTGTCCAAGACGGGAATACCAATCAAATGTCTCTGAGCATTCCGTTTTTAATCAGCTGGCTTTCGCAGGTGATGACGCTGGAGCCAGGTGACATTTTGGCCACGGGTTCACCATCTGGCAGCTGCCCGATTAAATCGGGGGATGAGGTCGTTGTTGAAGTCGAGAACATTGGTCGATTAACTAATGGTGTTCAGTAAGATTTGCCAGCATTCTTAAAAACCAAAAATGAAAATATTCCAATATGGATGAGCCGACTTTTTAAAATGTTCCAGGGGACATCTCCTACTATCTTTCGTAGTAATTATGATGCTACTCTCATGGGCAAAGAGATGGTTTTTTGAAGGGAAAAAGGCCGGGATGCTGTTTTTGCCCTATTAATGTGAAAAGGTTTCATAAGGCAGGTATTGTAGAGGGAATACGAATATAAAAACAACCCTGGTTTTTCTGCTCATCGTAAGATAATATTGGCTGTGCCGTTTTTTACTAGAGAATTGGTATCCGACTTTTAAACCTATCACAAGAATTATCAATGAGAACAAAAAGGCTATATTAAAAGGGATCAAGATTCATGGAGTATTAAAAGTTAATTTGGTCTTTACCGAAGGCCGGTTTAATTACATTGTAAAAATATAAAGCTGAAGATATGCAGCAAATACATGCTAGGCTTTCTGAATCAAAAGGATTATTCTAAAAAAGAGGGAGAACAAGTCTTCCTGATGACTTGTTCTCCCCTTTGATCATACGTTTGAATTGCAAGGTATGGAGAGTATCTTTTATTAAATTCTCGACCTTTTTTCATATCTTCAATCTTTAACCATTTTCGAATCAATTTTTTTAAGAGTGCACCACTCAAATGGGGTCAAAAATCCAGCAAAAACTTCTCTAAATATGACGACTTTCTTCTATTATATATACTCACCAAAAACATCTTATTACCACAAATGAATCGCATGGCGTTCTTTTTATAGCCTGTTCGAACAGGAATTTCAAGAAACTCTTAATGATGGTTTTCTTTCTGGATAATGTGGCAACAGAATAAGCTCCTTTTGTTACGACATCGGGGCTTTTTTCTGATAACCTTTCCTGATACATTGAATGTGCCGGGTAGATAGAGATTTAAAGAGGGAAGCCTCCATAACTTTTTCCAAATCTACAATGATTTCCACCAAATAAGTGAGTGATTGAACAATAAATTAAATAAGTTCTCGCTCATAGGCTTGTATGGTGCTGGCGGACTTTTCATGTAGCTGTTTTAAATGCTCTCGCCGGTGAAGAAACCACTGGAGCATTTCTGCATCGCTAAAATCTGAAAAAGGATCATGTCATTCTTTTCTGTAGCATCTAATCGTTCTTGCAACGATGTCTGCAAGACTTTTTTCCATGCACTGCCCTGAAGCTCTTTCGCTTTTTCTATCAGTTCATGCATACCTGTATCCCTCCCTTTTATCAACCATCTATCAATAAGATAAAGTATTTATTTATTAAATCCCTTTTATCGATTCTTAATACAGTATTACGAATATCTCTGGTACATCAGCAGAAGCTAGGAACATCACAACGGACATTTTATAGAATTACATTTAGTGGAATGGTAGGGGATTAATTCCTGATTCGGTAATTAAACAAAGTTGATGCTTGCCGAACTTAATGAAGTATTTTGGATTAGTCAATCTAAGTTTAAAACCCCAATTTTCCTCAATAGGAACTAAGTTTAAGCATAAAGGAATATATTATAGAGCCAAACTTCAAGAAGGGAGTTGCTTCGGCAGCTCTTTTTCTTATGGAGCATATGGGACGGAAGGGTTGAATAAGGAAGTGGATACAATGGGACAATAATGGAGGAGAAAGTGTTGGAGGGTTTATAATTCCGGTTAAATGTATAAAGACGATATTGAAGTCATTTACACATACTTATACATGCTTATAGGGAGGTATTATGGAACTATCTTTATTATTGGAGTATGGCTGGGTTTTAATTATTTTAATTTTTTTAGAAGGTTTATTATCTGCTGATAATGCATTGGTTTTAGCCATTATGTCGAAGCATTTACCAAAAGAACAGCAAAAAAAAGCAATAAATATTGGATTACTTTTAGCTTTTATATTCAGGATTGGTGCAATTTTCACGATTTCCTACCTTTTCCACGTTTGGCAGGTCCAGGCGATTGGTGCTGCGTATTTGATTTTCATCTCTTTAAAACATTTACTAAAAAAGGACCACGGGGAAAAAGAAAAAAAAGTGAAAAGCTACCGTATGACCGTTGCACAAATTGCATTAGCTGATATTGCCTTTGCCATTGATTCCATTTTAGCTGCAGTCGCTCTAGTCATTGCCTTGCCAGATACCCCCATGGGCGATATTGGAGGTATGGATGGGGCTAAATTCATTGTTATATTAATAGGAGCAATTGCAGGCTTAATCGTCATTCGGTTTGCTGCAGGTTACTTCGTTAAGATATTGACAGATCGACCTAGCCTCGAAACAGCAGCAATGTTAATCGTAGGTTGGGTAGGGGTTAAATTATTAATGCATACTCTTGCTCATCCTTCCGTGCACATTATTCCCCATGATTTTGTTGAAGGGCCCATTTGGAATATAATCTTTTGGACAGTCATGCTTCTTATTGCTTTGGGTGGATGGTTTTTATCTGGAAAAACAGAAAAAAACGATGAAGCAAAATGAGTAACGTTGTCTGAATAATTGTTCATTTAACTCACTTATTTTCAATAAAAGGAGTTCCTTAAAGTTAAATTTTGTTTACTGTTATGTTTACTTAATAAGGATTAAAGACCGACTTCAAAATTTCGGTCTGTTTTTTCTTTGTTAAAAAGTCTGTAAAACTAAATGACTTGTAACAAAAAATGCCTCTGAACTACTTGATATCGCAAAGCCAATGATAAATGCAGTTGATTCAGCTGAGCTTATTAAAACGGGAGGTGACGAATAATATGCTCGCTTAATTGCAATAGTTTGGCTATTTTTTACTGTTATATCACTCCGTCAGCAAATGGATTCAAGCTCCGTCAATTGTAGGTCGATATCAAAATCTTCCTAAAATAAAGGTTCTTTTATATTGAGGGATGACTGAGATTTCCTTTTCTTTTCTGCCACATTTGTCTGTTTATAAAATCATTAAAAGAAAATTTCTTCGGTTTTTTTTACACTGGCAAACCATTCGGCATGTATGTTGTTATGGTGATTGATTATTTGAGAAGCGTTTAAAATGTTAGAATCACATGTACTATGACCATCCTCTGCGAGAATAACTTCATAACCTTGGCTAAATGCTCGACGACAAGTTGCATCTACACATATTTCCGATTGAATTCCCGTAATGATAATTCGACTTATTTTTCTGGTTACTAATTGTTGCTGTAAATCCGTTTGTTGAAATGAATCAGGATAATCCTTTTCAATTATAACGTCTTCTTTTAAAAGAGGGATCGACGGATGAATTTCCCATCCAGGATTTCCTTTGTAATTAAGGGTTCCTGCTTTACCATTGTGTTTCGTGAAAAAAATAGGGGCCTGCTCAATTCGGGCCTTTGAAATGAGGAATTGAATATTTTTTAATAATTCATCATCTTTATATATAAGTTTATCCGAAAATGATCCTATTTGAAGGTCAATTATAAGTAATGCAGTATTTTTCCCGTTCACACTCATCCCCCGTTCATTCTTGATTTCCACTTAAGTAAGGTTTTCTAGAATTGCCATCTGATGGTTTTATGATATTTTATGTAAGGAACATCTTCAATTTAGTATTCCCTTTAAAAAGTATTTTTTGCGAAAAAGATATGAATGGATTGTTCAAGCTTCTAATGATTAGGGTCCTAGCACCATTTCACGTAAAACATACTCCAATTGTCGGGTGCTTTACCGCAGATTTCTTAACTTGTACATATTCGGCATTTTAACACTACCCAAATAAGGGGAGCTTTCACTTGAATTTGAATGTATGATTATGTAAAATTTCATACATTAATAACAGAATCTTGAGGCTTGAACATGCTCAATTTGTATTAAATTTTTAATTAATTTTTGAAGTTCTTCATTCATTTAACTCCTATAGTCTATTATATAAAAAAATTAAAGCAAGGTATCCCGTATCCATAAATTCCTAAAAATGTTTTAATCATAATAAGCTATACTGCCCTGCCCTTTTATCCATTGATGGATAAAGGAGGGTTCTTTAGTTTTCCTAAAGTATAGTTTTAGATATTTCCGTGTATTCTATAAAAATAATCCAATTTTCATTGAATTTTCATTTATACTGACAATATATTTTCCATTCAAAAGACTAGGGGTACTATACGATGAGTTCAAAACGGAATACAAGAAAAAACAATCACTTTTTATCCAGCCATATTCCAAATCCAAAAGAACTAAGAATCATCATTATCTGTTTAACCATAACCATTTGTTTATTTTTCATAGGACTTTTACTTATTTCCCTTAATCATCAGCAGCTAATGATGCAAGATTACAAACATTTTAAGATAATCGTAAAACAATTTGGGTCGATTTCAAGAATTTTATATTTTGCCGTTTTTGCTATCTATCCTGTTTTTCTTTTATTAAAGTGGAAACGTTTGAAAACGATAAAGTGGAGGAACTTTCAAATAAAAAGTTTCCTACAGTTTCTCGGAAAGTTAGTAAGAAAATGGCATGTTCCCCTTGCGTTAGCATCTACTGGAGTCGTTTTTCTTCATGGATATTTGGCGATCATTAGAGGATTTAAATGGGACTTTACGCATATCACGGGAATTCTCGCTATTTTTCTTTTGATTTTCCTCCTATTTATGGGGCTTAGACGATTCAAAAGAAAAGATAAAAAATGGCACTTTAAACTGGCTATTGGGTTTCTTATTTTATTTATGATTCATGCGTCTTTTTAATTGGATGATAAACATTACTAAAAGGAGCAGCGTCAGAAAAATGCGGATTTACAACGTTAAGAAAATTCAAATATGGCAAAGGGTCTATTGATGTTTCACCTGTTCGCAGCGTTTGCGGAATTTGATCGTAATTTGATTGAGGAACGCTCGGCTGCAGGACGTTCTGCTGCAAGAGCGCGTGGACGTCTTGAAAAGTTTGGACCGAGGATATTGACATGATGAAATCGTTCATTGAAAGTGACACACCGATTTATAGCTATTTAGAAAAAAAGGAAATCGGAAAAGTGTGGCTTTGAAACAAAGTTTGATCAAGTTAATACAAGAAACCTTGATAAATGAATAAATAGAAAGGGGATGTTTTGAAAAAAGATGGATCTTTTTCGTACCTTAATGAACTAGCGCATCTGTTAGTTTAAGTAGAAACCTTCACAATATCCCTATCTGAACATAAAACAAAAAAAGACACTTAATATTTTTCTCACTATTTCTTCGGACTGTGACATGACTTCTTTCTTTTTTACATTAAATACTTAAATAAATGACAAATAATACCCTCAAAAGGTTTAACTAGTAAACGTAATGTTTATTATATTTAATATGAGAAGTGAAAAAAAGGAAGGCGAATTGTTTTGGCTATAATTAATATTGACCAATTGCTATTAGATACTGAAGAAATTGCCGAGGAGTCAATTCCATTCCATCTCGATACATTTGACATTGATCAATTATTAGATAAAACGGATAATTGGTAAAGAAAAGCATGCCAAAGTGAAGTGAACAAGTTAGATGCGCTAAACCCCAAAATAGTATTTAAACGAAAGTGAAAACCATTTTGTGATTTTCATTTTCGTTTTTGTATTTTTAGGTCATAAAATCCGAGTACATCAATAATAAATATAGGGTTCAAACTTGACAAAGGCATTTCCAAATAAACCCAATGGGAAAGGTCGTAACTAATACACTCTCTATTTCATTGGGATTATATGGAAAAACCTCATTTTTTGTTATTGATAGGCTTTATATTGCCCAATCTATGTTTTATTCTTAGGCAGCAAGGCCCATTATCTTGTGAATTTTAAAGGAAGGCTTTTCACTCCAAAAACAAACGGACTTGGAATCGCCTCCAGCTTAGTCCCTTTTACATCTTCCAATTTGGAAAATGTACTTAATAGAGTCACGAGAGCTACTTCAGCTTCCAGACGTGCAAGTGGGGCCCCTAAACAAAAATGAATACCAAACCCGAAACTCAAATGAGGATTTAACTTTCTTTCTAACGTAAACCGGTTAGGCTCTGCAAATTTTTGTTCATCCCGGTTTGCCGAAGCTACCCAGCAAATCACTTGTTCCCCTTTTTGGATTGTTTTGCCTCCAACTTTGACATGTTCCTTTGCAATACGGCCAATTGCCTGTATTGGAGGATAAAAGCGTAATGTTTCTTCTACCAATTTTGGTATTAAAGGCAGATTTGTCCTAGCTTGTTCTTGTATTTTTTTATCTTCTGTCATATAGCGTACGGCATTTGTAATTAAATTAGTTGTTGTTTCATTCCCCGCAACTAATAATAAAACACAGAAAGATAGTAACTCTTCTTCTGTTAATTTCTCCCCATCAATTTTTGCCTCTATTAATAGCGAAATTAAATCTTCTTCAGGATTATTTTTTCTCTCTTTAATTATTTTTTTGAAATATTCTTTAAGAAACTCGTTTCCTTCCTTGCGTTTTTGTGTCATTCTTTGGAAGGCTTCACTAGAATTGTCTTTGGCCCCTTCCACGAGAACATCGGAATAAGTTTTAAAAAGATCTCGATCCTTAGTGGGGATCCCCAATAATTCGGCAATTATTATGACAGGCAACGGACCAGCAAGATCATGAACGAGATCCATAGTTCCCTTCTCTTTAACTTGATCGAGGAGATAAAGTGTCACTTCTTCGATTTTATTTGTTAAATCCTTTACTGCTTTAGGAGTGAAGGCCTTGTTCACTAAGTTTCTCATTTTCGTATGTCTAGGAGGATCCATTGTCAAAATGCTTCCTTGCAAAGTTCCAGAACCTCGTTCCGATGAAAACAGTTTTGGGTTTTTTAGAATATAATGAACGTCTTCATATCGAAACACATCCCAGCAACTTCGAGACTCGTCGTACCTTACAGGACTTTTTTGCCGTAAATCATTAAAGATTGGAAATGGAAATAATTGATCTGCGTTCGAATCAATTTCTCTCATGGGGATGAGATTAGCATACTGCTCCACTGCGCTCGTTGACTTCTGTTCTTGTGTCATGGTTTCATCTCTCCTTATATTGTCTAATATTTATACAGTAAATAATCATGAACCGGTTCATTCTTCTAAGATAACAAACTTGTAATTCGGTTTCAATTGACATAAAATGAAATATTTTTCAATAAGAAGAAAGTAATAACTTGGATTATTTGATTCACCACCTATTGAAAAACTCTTTTGAGGTCATAGCTTCTCGTTCAAGGTCATACCCGACACCAAGTGGTCGGGGGAATATCAGCTGGAATTGTTCTGTTTTTATAGCCCCAATTGCCCAAGTTATCCTGAAGCAAGAGGGTCTAGGCATCTTGACTTTGAAGTGGATGATATTAATCAGATTGAGAATTTAGAAAAGAAAACATTCCTGGTGTACCCATCCGTATTGATAAGTTAACAGGAAAAAGGTTATTGACCCTACAATAAATGGTGGAAAGTGGACAGTATTTAGATAGTCATTCACTTTTACCTAGTCCCCCAGCAAGGCTTCTTTTATTTTTCAGAAACATAAAAAGGGCTGTTAGTAACTATTAAGTACTATACAGATTTCCAGGAAGCTTCATAAGATATAAAAAAGGAGGTACAAGCAATTAAAGAAAAAATAGTTAACGCGGAAAATAGCCGCTACCGCTTAATAATAGGTACATTTCCAAAGAAACCGATGAACTGAAAATTCGTTATGGCCTATTATAATGTTATTTCAGTTCATTATTTCCCTATAATACCTAATCAAGATTGGACCCATCTTTACCCTGCTTACAAAGAAAAACTCAATTACCGAATAAATAAGTTTATTGAAATAATTACAAATAGCAAATCCATCTTATTCGTTAGGTGGGGGGCAGTTTCAGGTCACGAAGCAGTGGAATTGCAATCCGTCTTGTCTGAAATGATACCGGGAAAATTTAATATCCTCTTCATTGATCCAATAGCATGCTTGAAAGATGTTAATGAAATCGACTGGGGAATCAAGGGCATTTGTACAGTGCAAGTACCCAGCGATGGTCCTAATGATGATACTATGTGGGATTATGTTTATAATGGGCTATCCTTAACAAAAACATATTCTTAATATTGATTTTGATCCTATATTGCAAACGTTAAAATTGGTGTAGCATTAAGTCTTTTTCCTTTATTAGAAGGATGAACAGTAGAGTTATTTTTACAGAAGCAGAAAATTGTATCTCAAGAGTTAAAGGGCACTCATGATTTTAAATGAGTGTTTTTTTGTGCAGTAATCTACTTAGTTATCTAAAAATTTCGAAAATACGATTGACCAAAATAGGACGGCTGATTTAGAATTGATATGTATATGAAAAGATGTTTCGTATATAAAACTAAAAAAAGAGGAGGAAAATAGTTAGTTAGTGAATTAAATTTGATTTAGGGAGGTAAGTAATATGTTTAAGAATAAATTGGCGTTCGTTCTGCTTTGTTTGGTGTTAATAGTATCTGCATGCGGTCCAAGTGACGAAACAACTACTGAAAAAAAAGGGGATTCAGGAGGAAAAGCGGTAAAGCTTACTTTTACGGAACCTGCACGGTTATTGTCAGTTGCCCCTTTGTATGTAGCCATTGAGCAAGGTTTTTTTGAAAAGGAAGGAATTGAAGTTGAGATTGTTTCTGGTGGTGGAGGAGCACAAGTAATTGCTTCTGTATTATCAGGTGAAGCTCAGTTTGCAGTCTCAGGTCCTCGAAGTATGTTTACTCCTCTTGACAAAGGTGAAGATTTATTGGCAATTCAATCTTTAAATTCTGCGCTAACCTATCAAATTACACTCTCTAAACAATATCAAAAGAAAAAGAATGTTTCTAAAGACTCATCGCTTGAAGATAGAGTGGCTTCATTGAACGGCGCAACTATTGGTACAAATCTTGTTGGAGATTCTGGAGACGTATACACCCGTCATTTAATGCAAATGCATGGAGTTGATCCCAATACTCTTAAAACCGTCAAATTAGCAGGAGATGGATCGAAGATTGGCGGTATGCAGGAGGGGATTGTTGACGGGGGAATAGCATCACCCCCAATGGGTTTACAAGCGGAAAGTAAAGATATAGGAAACATTGTAATCAATACAAGTGAAGAGCCAATGTATGGGAATATGGTCTGGGAAGCTGTATTTGCTAAAAAAGAATACTTAGAAGAAAATCACGAAACATCTTTGAAAGTAGTTCGGGCAATTGGGCAAGGTATGGAATTCACACGTAATAATCCAAGAGAGGCAGCTGAATCGATCGTATCTTATTTTGATGGAATTGATGTTGATATTCTAGAGGAATCACTAATCGGGTTGAAAAACACTTTTAAAGGCTATGGAGAAATGAATCAAGAGGCTTGGGATAATGCCCAGGATCCATTAGTTGAATTTGGCAAGATATCAGGCGTTTCTACTAAACAGGATACAACTGAAGATGTTATTTGGACAAATAGTTATATAGAAGAGGCTTTTAAAAAATAATTAGGATGAAAAGGAGATGATAATTAAGATGGAAAATGCACAACTGGAAAACTTTAAGTTGTCTACTCGTTTTTTAGACGTTACTTACGTAAATAGTAAAACTGGTGCAGAAGTGATTGCCCTGCAGAATATAAATTTAAATATTAAAGATGGTGAATTTATATGTATTGTTGGGCCGAGCGGCTGTGGAAAAACCACTTTTTTAAATACTGTAGTTGGATTGCTAAAACCAAGTAAGGGAGAAATTCTATTAGATCAGCAAAAAATTGATGGTCCCGGCAAGGACAGGGCAATGGTTTTTCAAAACCCGAGTCTATTACCTTGGAGAACTGTTTTGGAAAATGTTCTCTATGGTGTTGAACTGTTAAAGCAAATAACCGCAGAGAAAAAGAAAGAGGCCAAAGAATTTATTGAAATGGTCGGTTTAAAAGGTTATGAAAATCATTATCCCCACGAATTGTCAGGGGGGATGCAGCAACGGGTAAACTTGGCTCGGGCATTATCGGTAAACCCGTCATTAATCTTACTGGATGAACCATTTTCGGCATTGGACGCACAAACCAGGGAATTTATGCAAGGTGAGTTACTTAGAATATGGGATGAGACAAAAAAGACAAGTCTCTTCATTACACACCAAATTGATGAAGCGGTATTTTTAGCTGATAGAGTTTTTGTTTTTGGGGCAAGGCCAGGACGTGTAGTGGAGGTTGTAGATGTTGATATACCTAGACCGAGAGATCTCCATGTAAAGCGTAGCCCGGAATTTTTAGAGTTTGTAGATCATATTTGGTCCATTATTGAACAGGAGTCTTCCAAACAAGGTTTCGATAATAAAGAGAAATAATTAATGTGAAAGGAGAATACTATGACGAAGGGTACGATCCAACTTACACAATCAAACCAAAAGATAAAAAAGGCGAAGAAAATGAAAAAAGAAAAAAAGTCATTTTTCATCAGTGTTGCTTCTGTTTTAATATTCCTGTTGCTTTGGGAAGCTGCCTCTCAAAATGAATGGATAAATCCATTGTTCATAAGCTCACCAATTGAAATTGCCCAAGCCGCAGTTTTAATGGTCCAAGAAGTTTCGTTTTGGGAAAATATGAAAGTAAGTGGTTACGAATTTGTTTCAGGCTTTGTTTTAGCCATACTTATTGGAATCCCAATAGGTGTGTTATCGGGTTGGAACTCTAACTTTAATGCTGTAGTTAACCCCTTCATTTCAGGACTATATGTAACTCCTAAAGTCGCCCTATTACCAGTGATCATCATTGCATTCGGAATAGGACCAGCATCAAAAATTGTTATCGTATTTTTGATGGCCTTCTTTCCAATAGTGATGAGCGCTCAAAAAGCTATGTTAACATTAGATCAAAACTTAATAAAAGCAGCAAGGACATTTAGTGCAAGTGAATTTCAAATTTTTAAAACAATTGCATTGCCTTCGACGGTACCATTCCTTTTAAATGGTATTCGCTTAGGAATAGGTCAAGGATTAATTGCAGTAGTTGTAGGTGAATTATTCGCTTCTACAGCTGGTATCGGATACCAATTGACAAGCAATGGTCAAAATCTACAAACAGATCGCATGTTTGTTGGCGTGTTAGTCATTACGATTACAGGAATTATTCTCACTTCATTATTAGGCATTATTGAAAGACGCTTTTCATCTTGGAAACCAGAAAATAATTAATTGAATTTACACTTTAACCGTTATTTTTCAGTATTGCAGCACAAAACGGTTACAGTGTAAAAGCCTCAAGACAATATTTCAATTAAGCTTAAATTTGGAAAAGTTAATCGTAAACAATTTTGTAGACAAAAGGGATTCTATCTGAATTTTTAATCAACGTTCATATTTTACACTCACTCAAAAAAATATAGGCAATCTTAATATCGAGTTTGTTACTGTCTAAACAAAAGGTGCTTCCTATACGAAGCACCTTTTGTTTAGCATGCTTTTCTAATCGGGATCCATAAAGATTTCCTTTCCAAGCCTATCTGGCATTTAGTTCGTCGGCGATGATTACTGACAGATAGTGCTTTAATCGTTATTTACTGTGACACTTCACAGCGAGATAGAAATTTTATTGAAGTTCTCACGTATCCATGATACCTTCAGTTTATAGGGAATGGTTGGGAGGAATAGGTTTTGAACACAAAGGCATTTTTATTGGCATTTATTACAGTTATTATTTGGGGATCTACATTCGCTGCTATTCGTGCAGGCTTGCATGGCGGGTATTCAGCTGGCCATTTGGTGCTTGTTCGTTATCTAATAGCATCAGGGGTTTTTGTCCTTTATGCTCTATGGCCTGGGGTGAAATTCCGACTCCCGAAAAAAGGGGATATGTTAAGGATATCGATTCTCTCATTAATTGGTATTAGTATTTACCACATCGGGGTGACATTCGGGGAACTAACCGTTTCGGCGGGAACCGCTGGAATGCTGATTGGTTCAGCACCTGTTTTCATCGCGATCATTGCTGCAATCGTTTTAAAAGAACGCCTTGGTTTATTGGGATGGATTGGTTTAGGCATTGGATTCATAGGAATCACCTTAATAACATTAGGTACTGCAGGCCCATCACTAAATATATCTGAAGGAGCCTTTTTAGTGCTGATGTCTGCTGTTGCTTCTGCGGTGTTTTTTGTTTTCCAAAAGCCGCTGTTTAGCCGCTATAATCCGATTGAATTGACAGCTTATTTCACATGGATTGGTACGATACCCTTTTTCATATTCTTTCCTGGGCTCTTTCAAGAAATTCAACAAGCTACAATGGAAGGTCACTTATCAGCGATTTTTGTTGGTATTTTCCCTGCGGCCATCGGTTATGTTACATGGGCAATTGCACTCTCGCTAGGAAAAGCCAGTTCCGTTTCTAGTCTGTTATACATTGAACCTGTTATTGCCATTTTCGTCGCCTGGGTTTGGCTGCAAGAGGTGCCGAGTACTCTTTCAGTAATTGGCGGCGTGATTGCCATTTTCGGAGTCCTTGTTGTCAATTTGTTCGGAAAGTATCAATCAGTGATGAAAAAAGCTGCATGAAAATTCATGGTTTATTCTAACTCAGGAATACCCCTGCCCTTATTTGTTTTATTATGACATCCTGGGGCAAGTTCGTAATTACATTGGGATTGATTGTATCTGGGAAACTAGGTTATCTACTGACTACTTTTTACATTTGAGGGCGACTTTGATTAAGTCCGCGTAACCATGTAGCGAATCATAACTTTCATTCAAATAAACTAAAACAAAGAATGTCGCTCGAGTCACTGATAAGGTGGGGCTAAAAGAAGAGAAAAGTAAAAAGATATTTCATCAATAAGACTAAAAGGGGATAGGAATGATCTATATTGCAAGAACTCAAAGGGTGCTATTAGGATTTTTAATGTCAAGTATAATCCTTCCTAACATCATTATAAAAGATTTCTCCATTGGATTCATAAGTTACATTCAATTTGCAATATTGGTTTTTCTTCTCGCAGCATTCTTCATTCATTATGAATTTATCATGGAGAATGATTGTTTATCTTACCAAATAAAATTTTGGAAAATGCCAATCTATAAAAAAGTAATCTACCCTGAACAAATCATCCAGTTGAAATTCACAACTGGCGGATGGGCAACCAAAGGCGTTATTATCTGTTTGAAAAAAGGGCTAAATATTCGGATTTTTGGTTTTAATCCAGATGAGGTCTTAAAGGATATACTGAATTACGGTAAAGAAAAAAATATATCAATTACTAAATCTAAAGATTATCTGGTTTTGGAAAAAATTACGAACTAAGCATGTCGCTTAAATTTCAGTAGAAAAATAGGCTCCAAATAAAGGAATCCCCCTAGGTTGATGATATAGCTTGGTTACACCTAGGGTAGTGGATTTTTTCTCATCTTAGTGAAATTAATTAAAGTTAAATCTATTTTTAAAGTCCCAATTCAATTTAAATGAATTATTTTCGCTAGTTAAAAATTTATAATCGATATAAGATTTTTCTTTTTTAGACATTTCATCGACAAATGGGGAAAAAGTACGGAATATCAGTTCTTTTTTCTTTTCATCAAATTCTACAAGTCGTAGCCAGCCATTCCCCCCTCGATAATTCGTTTGGTAATTGACTAGCATTTGAATGACATCATTTCCTGCTGAGTTTTGTTTGACCTGATGTGCTATTCCAAAATAATGTCCATTTACCGTCATGAACACTTGATTGTGGTCCTTAACAAGTTCCCTCCAAATCAGTCGGCCATTGGAAGACTCGGCGGCAATGGTTTTATCATCTTTAACTTTAGGGTAAATAATATCATGTGAGACGAGGATCGTCGGTTTATCTTTATGTTGATCTAGAACCTGTTTTGACCATTCCAAGTCCTTATGCAGACTTTTCATATCCACTATTAAGATTAAGTATTCATAACTTCCTGCTTTAGCCATTGCATAAGAGCTATATCCAGACGGAGAAGACCCCTTATAGTATTTTTTATTAACAAAACGCTTCGGCCCATAATGTGTTAAGAAAGGATCTCCTTTAGCATAGTCATGATTTCCGGCCGCTATCATATATGGAACTTCTTTTTTATCCATATGGGAAATGGCTCCGAGGGAATTCTGCCATTGTTCTTCTAAATCATTATCGACTATGTCCCCAACAAATGTATTCATAATAATATTGTTCTTTTTAGTGTTTTTGGAAATCCAGTTCATTTGGCTATTGAAAATCTCGGGATTTTGGCTTGAATATTTCTGGACATCTGGAACAAAAAGAAAATTATAATTCTTTCTATTCGTTAGAAAAGGTAACGCTTTGTTTGATCCTTCGAATGGTTTATCATCGCGAGCATCCTGCACAATCCATTCTTTTTCAGTCAAAGCCTTATTAGCAATACGTATTTCTTGGATATTCCCCCCGAATAGTCCACCCAGCTTATTTCCCCATTCAGATGCTCCGATGTTCCAGCCTTTACCTTTTAATGCTGCAATTCCTATGACCTTTTCTGATTTTCCGTAATCACTTACGCCATTCAAAGTTAAAGTAGTCGTGTAACTATCATTAACGACCGCCAAATGGTACCACTCATCAGGATTTAAAGCTCGGGACCAATTGCTTACATTATAATTTAAATTAGATGGATGGCTTGTCCAGTGTATTTTTTGATCACTGGATATAGTTAATGCCGAAAGGATTTTCTTCTCGCCTTCCAATTTATTAAGATCGGCAGCCTGTCCTTGTCTGGAAAAGAGACCCATGCCGCTCTTGGATTCCCTTGGCAACTTAAAAACCGCTTCAATGGTAAAACCTTTATCGAATTTCTCAGAATTTATTGGTGCATCCTTTTTGGTTTTGAAATATCTTCCTGAAGGCGCGTTCTCGTAATTTGCGAATTTCATGCTTCCCCCTTCTTGTTGATCATAATAATCTTCTTCAGACCATTGAATCATATTTTTCAATTCAGGCGAGGCAGGATCACCTATCGTCACTAACTTTAAATCATTTCCTTGTTTGCTTGTATCTTCTAAAATTAAATTACCTTTATCGATTGAACCGCTTTTAACATGTTGTTTTGTGAATTTCCAATTTGCCACGATACCGCTACGATCATTTTTAGAAGCGGGATTAAAAGAATCGGCCGACTTAGCTATACCAGGAACAATCATAAATAAGAGTGAGAGACCTATAAAAGCTTTTTTCATTCTCATAAAACATTCACCCCATTAAATATTGATTAAGCGATTTTAAGAATAACCGTTATTCATTTATTCTTTATTTACTACCTGGATAATTTGTCGAAAACTAAGCCTAGGCAGGGAGATTCTTATAAGCTGCAATATGGATATAGTTTGCTTATCTTCTTGATAACTTATTAAGGATGAGTAAAAAAGACTTATTCCTGCAAAACACATTAGGAGGTAAGGCCTAATGCGTTTGATTTACCTTGTTGAAGGAACGCTTTAATCATAAAATTATATGTTATGGTTTGATTGAATCTGAACCTCTGATGAGAAGGTAAATAAACAAGCATTTGAAAGTATAAGGACAATGATTCATCAAGAAAAATGAGGTGAATGAAATGGTAAGAAGGAGATAGATAGCCTACTGAAATTGACGTAGTATTAGGAGGCTATCTTGATTTATAGGAGATGTATGAAAAGTGAAACAAAACAAAAATGATGATGCAATTTTTTTGCGTATGAGATGACTTTGACATCCAACCTTCACTTCTCGCAAAGAGCAAACTTGGTATGTAGATGAACAAGAAAATCATCTGTTTTGGCCAGTTGGGAACTATCGATCTGAAGGTGTGCGTGAAAAAACCTTATTAACTGAAAATTCCGACATATATAAATGACTTGATTGGTGCAGGTTTCAGCATAAGAGCAGTTAAGGAACCGATGCCCTGATGAAATGTTAAAGAACGATAAAAATCGGAGGCCAATGTTCTAAATGATTTCAGCAGTAACAGAAATTGATTTATAAATGCTTGAATCAAGTAAATGGTATAAAAAGCGATACTACAAAAGTAGAACGCCTTTTTATTATTAACATTAACGAGGATTCAATAATTCTTACAGCGATAAAGAGTTGATTATCGGCATTAATTAGGTAATGATTGAAATAGTAAAGAATGGAAAAAGGGACTTGGGGGGAGGGGATTTGGATGGAAAAAGCATTTCCGCTTATTGAAACACGCCGATTGATTTTAAGGAAAGTTACAATAGAGGATGCTGGAGATATGTTTACATACCTATCTGATACAGATGTCGTGAAGCCAATGGGGTTATATCCATTCCAATCAGAAAATGAAGTATGGGATGAAATTAAGTGGTACGAATCTATATTCAAAGAAGGTACAGGAATTAGATGGGGAATTACATTAAAAGAATCCGGTAAGGTTATAGGCAGTTGCGGTTTCCTGAATATGGTCACCAAACATCATCGAGCTGAAATTGGATATGAATTAAATAAAGAGCATTGGGGAAAAGGCATTGCAAGTGAAGCATTGGAAGCCGTTGTAAAGTATGGTTATCGTCACTTTCACCTGGAAAGGATAGAAGCTTTAATTGAACCTGCTAATAGCCCATCCTATAAACTAGTGGAAAAACAAGGATTTAGAAGAGAAGGATTGCTGAGGCATTATGAATATACCTGTGGCAAATTCGATGATTTATATATGTACTCACTCATAAAAGAAGATCTTAATGACATTTTCTTATTACAGTGTGAAGACCGCTAAAAAGCGGTCTTTTTCTATAGCAGAAAATTCATAAACACAACATCTATGTACATGAAGTCTTAGTTTGCTTACTTGATTGTATAATCTCTTTCAACCTTGCAAATTCGGGTTGTGTATGACGAGTACCAATCTTTCATTCCTTTTTCTTGTGCTTTTTTGTGGGCAGCATTTTCTTTCCAAAGCTTAATGGCATCTAGGGATTTCCAATAGGATACGGTAATTCCTACTCCGTTTTGATCTCTTACGCTTTCGACTCCTAAATAGCCATCTTGTTGGGCGGCAAGTTCGTCCATGAAATCAGCGGTTGAATTGTAGCTTGTAGCATCTCTATCGTTTCTTTGAGAAGTGAAAATACAAGCGTAATAGGGTGGTTCAGGTGTATTTGCAAGAAACATGGAATGGCGCCTCCCTCTATCTTAATATTCAAAATAATATCACATAGGGAAGAACGTGGATAGGGGCTATTCCACGATATAGAAAACTGATTGTAAAATTGAAAACCGGTCCAGGTAAGAAAATATTTACAGACAGCCTGTGCAAGGTGAAGTGGAGCCTTGATCCCTAGCCAAGAAACTAATAAAAGCCTAAAAAGTTTTCGGAAGCTCTTAATTTCCTTAATAAGCCTGTTCAGCGGAAGGTTTTTTCTCCTGATGCACGAATATATTACATTTAAGGTTTTTACAAAAAAAGGAGATGGTTTCTGTGTGCGGGATTTGTCAGTAAACATAAAGAAAGAGATGTATTTTTACCGAAACAACGCGATATTCATTTGAAAAAGGCATTAAAGGATCTATCAGCAGATCCTGATGTTTTAGCTATTTACCTAGCCGGTTCATTAGCAAAAGGAAACTATGATCATTACTCTGATATAGATTTACACACCATTGTTATTTCAGAACGGAAAGCAGATTTTTTAAAGGGAAAAAGGGATAGAGCCAATAACTGGGGAAATGTTTTATTTCACGAAGACTACAATCCTTCTTCACCGTATGTCGTAACTCATTATGATACCTTTGTGAAAGTGGATAGCTGGTATCACTCACCTGAGGAAATGGTACCTTCCATCTGGTTAAAAGAGGTTGAAGTCATTTATGATCCCTTTCATATTATGGGACATGTTATTGAGGAATCAGCAAAGCAAGTGTATAAACCTTCACCAGATGAAGTTGAACATTGGAGAGGAAAGCTGCTTGCTTTTGTCCATGAAACCTACAGAGCCCTTATGAGGAGAGAAATGTTATATGCACTATCCAATCTAGATAGGATACGGTGGCTGATTGTGTCTGGGTGGTATATGGAAATGGGAGAACATATAGATGGGCCATATGGAGTTTGGTCGAAAATCGAGGGCAAAATAAGTAAATTAGATGAAAAACAATTATCCCTTTTAGAAAGTTGGAGTTGTGGACGTAATTCAAATGAAATTATTAAAACGTTGAGAGGTATGATCCCAGAATTCCTTAGACTAAATAAATATCTTTGTACTCAAGTGGGTGTCGAAACAAATGAAGATCATATCAAAAGAATAATGGATATGGCTATCTGATCCATTTTGCCAAAGTTTGAGGGACAACGTTCATATGGAGGATAATGGAGAAGTGTTCATGTAAAATGTGTAATCACTTTTGGAGGGATGACTAAGTGGCAGAATTGGTATATCATGTAGCGGTTTCACTGGACAATTTCATTGCCGATCAAGCAATGTTGGATGGGAATATCAATCAATCTTTTTTCTTATTTGAAGGTGATCATGTCCCAGACTTTTTATCCGATATCCAGAAATATGAAGCAGTGTTGATGGGAAGTAAAACATATGAATTTGGATTTCAATTCGGAGCTAAACCGGGTGAACCAGGCTATAAGGGTTTGAAACATTATATATTCTCGAACTCTCCCTTCAGTTTGAATCGAACGGGGAAGTAGAACTTATAAAAGGAAACGCCGTAGCTTTTATTGAAGACCTAAGGCAGAAAAGTGACGGTAAGTTATGGCTTTGCGGGGGCGGCGAATTGGCTGGAACGTTGTTGAAACATAAACTCATAGATCAATTGGTGCTGAAAGTGAATCCAATCATCATCGGTGAAGGTATCCCTCTTTTTGGCAGTGTTAAGCCAGGTCTGAAATTAGATTTAGTTGAAATGAAACAATATCAAAACGGAGTGATTAAATCCACGTATAATATTATTTATACATAGGAATTAGGGACGGGCAGCTAAATAAAAACTTCATTCCCTAATTAGGGATGCTTTATTTCATGGTGGGGGTTGCGTTGGAGCAGCCCTTTTCGTGCGCCCGGCATGGGTGCAATCTATAGGGTGAAAGTCCCGAACCATGAAGGCAGTAGTAGTGGT
>NZ_JAOPHO010000060.1:0-27058 GCF_033141925.1 Peribacillus sp. CSMR9 | reverse complement strand
TCCCCTCTCAGATAGACTGTTAAGAACATTTTATCATGCTCTCTTTTTACTCTGTCTACCTGTAGGGGATAATACCACCATACATCTTGGGACATCCTCTTTTTTATAGATTAATATTCTTTTGTCCTTATCCTTTTAGCTGCATAGGCAAGGTTTTTCAAACATTCTATTCGAACTTTATCGTCACATACAAAGTCGTATAAAATTTCATTTTCCAATTTTGAATATATTAATGAGATTTCATCCTCTTTTGTCCATTTTCCCATTCGATAAATTTCTAAGTGACTTAGCATTTCTTGTACAAAGTATTCGACCGTACCAAACAAAACAGTCATTTTATATACCCCACTCTTTTTCTAATCATGATTTTCTTTGTTTCTTTTCTAAAACCTATTTCATTCTATATATCCTATAATCCAAATTCATAAAAATCATCATTATACTTTTTTACAAATTTTCATTCTTAATAAAGTTCGAAAGGCTTTACTTGTTTCTACGGGTATAGACATTATTATTTAGTTTTGAGTCAATATCAATAGACGATTTATTACAATACATTCTATATGTACCAATTATCTAGTACTTTAAGAACCATGCAGAGTTGTCACAATCTTTGTAACAGAAAAAAGAGCAAGTAAAAAAGATTGCTTGCCCTGTTTCTTACTAGCAATTAAGAATAAGTTATACATTATCATCATCTAAATCTTGAAAGTTAAACTAAGCAAGTTCTCCAATACAGTCTATTTTCTTTAATTGAATCTCTTCAATGGTATACCCTTTTTGCTAGCATTAAACCAGATTCCGTTACATCCATCACCGCTCGATCTGTATTAATTGAGTTCACAACTAATTCCTGGTAGAGGGAAGGAGCACTCCTTAGGATATTCTGCTAACCATTTCTATTTATTCATTTTGCTCCATTAACATGGTCCATAATCCCTCCCTTTCCCTTAATCATTTTCCCTGGAATCATCTATACGCTTGATCTCCACTCTCGGAAACTTCCATACCTTCTAATTGCAAAAGACTCGACACTAGTGAAATAGAAAGATCCGTTCTTGAAAGTGATTGTTTCCTTTCCTCATTTATTAGGCTACGATTCAAAAGACATATTGGATTTATTTGTGACTTTATATGTAACTGAGTGGTATACAATTGCCCCCTTTTTAATATGATTTTAAAGATGGTAAGGATAAAGGGGGATATAGTATTGAGTGAAAACAGCCAGGAAGCTAATATGAGAAATAATTCTGGAATGTTTGTTGAACGTTCTTTAGATGAAATCCGTTTTTGGTCACGAATTATGAAGGAACACTCGTTATTTCTAAGACTGGGTTTCAGATGTGAAGATACACAGCTAATTGACGAAGCTAATCAGTTTTTTCATGTATTTGAACGGATAGAACAGCAATCTCATTCCTTTACAAATCAAACTGATCCAGAACAGATTAGAATATTTAATGCGGAAGTGCAACAAGC
This sequence comes from Peribacillus sp. CSMR9, assembly GCF_033141925.1. NCBI lineage: Bacteria > Bacillati > Bacillota > Bacilli > Caryophanales > Bacillaceae > Peribacillus > Peribacillus sp. CSMR9. The sequence goes on along the minus strand of NZ_JAOPHO010000060.1, from coordinate 25,579 downwards.
TGCTACGAACATATTTTTCTTTAAAAGGAAAGTGTTGGGGTTAATACTTACCTGTAAATTGCCTGGTGCAAACAATTTCCCACTTTTAGTTGACCATATAAGTAGGGAAGCCAATTATTTTAGAAAACGATTAAAAGAATTAAATGAAGGTAAATTGAAACCACTTGCTGATGCTATCATCAAAGAGAATGTTTTCTTTTTAAGGATCATGGCGGATCATGCAAAATTTATTGGACATCTCCTTGATCCATCGGAAAGAAAGCTTGTAGATATGGCGCGAAACTTTAGCAATGATTTTGATCAATTAGTCTTTCAAGCTGTAGACTTAGAGTCCATGAAGCCGCAATCTCAAACTGCCCCTCTTTTGGATCAATTCCTAGATCAGAACCGTGTTTCCGTCGTATCACTTCGAGACTTTAAGAAAACCGCCAGAGATTTAATCGAAGAATGCAAAATCAAGAGCATTATCCATCCTCTATTGGCTGATCACGTTTTCCGTGAGGCCAATCGTTTCCTTGAAATTATCGATATGTTTGAATCCCATCTTACAGGTGAAACATACAATTAATTGAGTGTGAATTATATAGAAAATTGCAATTATCGGCTAAAGAGATTATAACCTAAAATAGGCCCCTCTCGATTTAGAGAAGGGCTTTTCCTATGTTTTTGCTGTTAATAAAGTGAGTTCACCAAATTTTATCCATTCCCCCTAAGCCCATCCTTTTTGGACTCTTACTTAGCTTAACTATAAAGGATATTCAAGCACTAGCTCGATTTTAAATGGCACTCTTACCGATCATAATCTATGCCCACTTTTCTAGGACATCCAACTATTGCATTTTTGAGAATCTCAAATTCCTCGGATTTATAAAATCAGTTTACGCATTGATCCCCATTCGCTACTAATGCAGTATTCTTGCGCCTTCAACATTCAGGGGGAAATTTCTCCCGGATGGAAAAATTCTCTGATTTATCGGACTATACTTTTCAGTTTAGATATTTTTTTAGTTTCTCTTTATCAGAAACATGAATCCATGGTAAATCTCGATTATCATTATTAATGCCAGGTTGGATAACTCGGCTATATAAAAGGTCATAAATACAATCATTTATTAACTGTATATCTTTTTCTGATATTTTCCGGTTATAGGTTATAGCAGCTGCTCCTGTTTGTTTAGTTACTCCTCCTATTAAGCCCCGTTGTTTTAATGAACTTCTAATAACTTCTCTGATAGCGTCTAGACAAGTCAACGGGAATACATCAAGGTGTTTAACAATCATTCTAAAAATATCCTCTTTAGATAAGTCGTGTTCAATATTTTGTCGCAATTATTCCACCCCCATCTTCAAAACATTCTTCAAACGAAACGTAATTTCCTCCTTTATCCACAAAAAGGACAAAACCCCTAATCGATACCACCCTTTGCTTTATTCTCAATAAATAAGAAAACTGATTTACGGCTTTCAGTCACAAATACAACTTCTGGAAAAACGACCCATTTGGTCTTTAAACTTTTATCGAAGATCAACAAATAATTAACCAATGCCCACAAAAAAAAGCCCTCTCGATTTTGAGAAGGCCATTTAACAATGGAGGAGTACCACTTAGGGGGTAGTACAATAATATAATTATCGCCAATCAAAAACATTTATATTCCTCCCTCCCTTATATTCAGTAACAATTTAGTGAAAGCTTCTTTACCTGCCTTCAGTGACGATTGCCCCTTAGACATTCCCCATCTGCCTTCCATAACTATTGAATTGCTTTTTAAGTACTATTTGTAAAGCTTTAATAAGGCTTGGTTCTAGGAACGTTAAATCCACCCCCGCAATAAGACGTGCTTTATAACGACTTTTTAATGTTTTGTGAAAGCTACCCCCTTTGATTGACTGCTTTCATTCTACTTATTAATGGATTTCAAAAGATTAAACGGATGCTTATTCCTATCTTTGGAAATAATAGAGGCCACTAACTCTATTCAATTTTCTCCATGTTTCTGGTATGCTTTTATCTATAAAAAAAGAAAGGTGTAGTTACGATGATAAAGGAATTCAGGGAGTTTATAACTAAAGGAAACGTTCTCGATCTTGCTATAGCTGTAGTGATGGGTGCTGCATTTGGGAAAATCGTTTCATCGCTAGTCGAAAATATTATCACACCTCTAGTTGGAATTTTACTAGGAGGGGTCAATGTTTCTTCGTTAGCCCTTCCAGTTAATGGCGTGGATGTTCAATACGGTGCATTTGTTCAAGCTGTGATTGATTTCTTGATTATTTCGTTTGCGATTTTCATGTTTATGAAGATAGCGAATTCTCTTATTAGAAAAAAGCAAACGGACGAGGAAGAGGTAATTGTAGTGGTACCGGCAACCGAGCAATATTTAAAGGAAATTCGTGACCTTTTACAAAAAAATTCAAGGCAGGATGAAACATTATAATTTCATACTTTAATTCAACACACGGAACCATTTAATAATAATGGTCGCATGTCTTCTTGGAGTAACGGAAACGAAAGTTCAAGAAGACATATAAATAATTAACGATTTGGCCACTCTCAATTAAGGGAGGGCCATTCTAGAAGCAAAAATAGAACGTGAAAAAGTATTAAATGACATGGCAGAACACCCTCCTTTGATACAACCGCAAAATCAATAGATGAATTATCTAATAAAAAACTAAAATGATAATCTGCAATAAAAGGTATCCCCTCTAAATCAATGGCGTTTTCTTGTTTAATTAACGGTGAAAGTTCAAAATTACCGGATTCACCTCTCATTCTCCAAAATAAAAAGCATCCTCGAGAGGATGCCCTTACATGGACTCATAATTTTTAATTTCAAATTCATTTACAGGCCGATTAATTGACTTTCCCAATTTTTTAATAAGCTCTTGGTAATCCTTAGTATCATTAGGATCTATACCTTCTCTGACGTTTAGTATCTCATATCGATCATACTTCTCTGGAATAAGTTTTCCGTCAACATGGATATAAAGCCTATATTTAATTCTCAGATTCATATTACCATCTCCTTTACTATCAGTTCGATATAGGGAGCTAATTTCCTGCAAGAAATAGCATCCTTATATGGATGCGCCAATATCTATAATCAGAAAGATTCGCATTTTGTTTTAACATTAGTAAATTTGCAATGAAAGGTGCATGGATAAAGCAGTGGAGGAAGTATGCAATAACTTCATACTCCTCCTACCTGATGGGAAGTGCTGTTATTTATATATAAACATATTAATAAATATACTTTCTTGAATTCAACTGAATTTTTTTGTCATTTAGGGCATAAATTGTTCAATACGACCCAAAATGGAGGTTTTTTATATGAACCACCCCGAACAAGTATTAAATATGTACAACTACCACGTGTGGGCAAATGGAGTTATCATTGATCGTTTAACTGAACTTCCAGAGGACATTTATCATAAGGATATTCAGAGTGGTTTTTCTTCGGTATCTAAAGTGTTGTCTCACATTTATCTTACAGATTACACTTGGTTTGACATTATCTCAGGTAATAGTATGGATGAAGCAATGAAGTCTTCTAATCTATTAAGAGAAGTGGTGGAAAAGAAAAGTATTGAGGAAATGAAAAAAACATTTATAGACTTATCCGAAAGAAACAAAGCCCTTCTGGAAAGTGTGGAGGATATGGGAAAGGTAATTGTCGTGGATAATCCATATGCTGGGTTGCTTGAAACTTCCATTTCCGAATCGGTATTTCATGTTGTCACTCACGGATCATATCATCGTGGTAATATAGCTACCATGTTGCGACAAATGGGGCACACTTCCGTTATGCAAGATTTTGGCCTTTACCTTTATTCAAAATAGAACACCAAACTATATACCATTTCCTGAATAGGGGGATGTATCGATGGATGAACTAGTTGGCTCTTGTGTTCGCTGTGCACATGATGTATATTGTACGGCTGGTTTTCTGAACGGTATTCTGTTAGATAACAAGAAAATCTTGTGTTTTAATTGTAAGGATATTTTAAATGCGATGATCAAAGAAGAAAGTTTGGAGGAGGAAAATCAAAACTAGATGTTTAAATAGGTCATGCCAAATTAATGGCATGACCTATTTTGCCCGATGAACAGTCAGATTGACCTTGTTGGTTTCACACATGAACGTTGAGAGGTGCACAGGCTGGTCGTTTGCATCGAAAGCAATCTTCACTATTCTAAATAAATTTGCGCCAATATCGCATTCTAAATATTTAGCATGGATTTTTGTAGCACCAATCACGTCTATAATTTTATCGTTACTGACTATTTCGGTATGGTAATCTTCCAATAGGATTTTATAAGTTGATTCATCCCTTGCAATCTTCTTTTCCAAATCCGGAAAACGAAGTAACGAATAATGAGCGGTATCGTAGAAAAGCGGACGCTCATCTACATACATGAGTCGCTCTAGTTCGAGAACGGGGCTTCCTTCTTCAATGAGGAGATGACCTGCAACATCTTTTGGTGCGGCTATGACCTCACTTCTTAAAATCCGGGAATTCGGTATCTTCCCAAGCTGATGACTAAACTCTGAGAATCCACTTATGGATAACAACTCATTATGAAACTTATTAGATGCAACAAAGGTACCCCTGCGCGGAATACGTGTCAGTGTTCCTTCCTTCACCAATTCCTCGATTGCTTTTCGAATGGTGATGCGGCTAACGTTATAAGTTTCACAAAGCTCTGCTTCGGTTGGGATTTGTTCATCTGGTTTGTATTTACCGTTCTGAATATCATTCTTCAACATTTGCCTTATTTGCATATATAGTGGCTGGGGGGTTGAAGGATTTAAATTCATATTAGATTCATCCTTATCCGTCAAAATTTATTATTTACTACCTATTATACATGATTTACAGTCCCAGTCACCACGCACCGAAATAGCTAATGGTTTTCGCAGCAGACTCTGTACCCAATTCTAAGCAATTTTCGATAGATTGGCCTTTCAATAATCCATAAATAAAACCGGAAATGAAGGAATCCCCCGCACCCATTGTATCCACCACATTCGCTTCAAGGGCACCGCATTGATAAAATTGAATGCCGTCATAGGCAAGTGAACCATTTTCTCCTAAAGTGGCGACCGCAATTTTAGATCCTTGATTTTTTACATCATTTAAAAATTGGCGGATAAAAGCATCATCCTTCGTATAAGAGAAAAAAGGATAATCAACAAACTTCGGTAAAGTCTTCACTAGATCATGATCTAGCTGATCTGAGAAATCAAAAGACGTGAGCATTCCATTTTCTTTAAATAAGGAATAGTACTTATCCGCATGTCCCCAAATCCCTGAATGTATGAGCTGGTATGTTTGAATGTAATGGAGTTCTTCTGTCGTTAAGCGGAAATGTTTCATGACACCTTCATCGTATTCTCCAAACTTGCGGTCATTTCCTACCATTTCAACAAAAGTAACAGCTGTTTTTCCTTCTTTCCGCGAAAGATGAGAAATATCAACACCTTTTTCCTGAATCGCTTTAACCATTTTTTCACTGTATCGATCGGAGCCCACCCAGCCGATATAAGCAGAGTCAGCACCTAACCCTCTTAAATAGACAGCCACATTTAAAGGATTACCCCCAGGATAGACCTCCCCGCTCTTTTGATAAACATCCATACAGTTATCTCCGACTGTAACCGTTCTCATCATTTTCCCCCGCTTTCTTGAAACTTAAGAGCACTACTAAGTAGTGCTCCACTTATCTTAATATTCCATTTGGCGATAGTATCTTCTAAGTGATAATGGATGATTTCTTTCACGCTCAAGGTATACGCTGATTCGACTTAATACTGACCAGTTGATGCTAACAGAAAAATGCTTTCTGAATTCTTCGCTGATGCCTTCCATTTCAAAGCTTTTGGTATCAATAACCGTAATATTTTTTGAGATTTTTTCTACAAATCTCTCTACACGGTCCATCAGCGGTCTAGTTTCATCTTCCCCTTTTAGTAAAATAACACTTGTATCTTCAACAACAAGTTCAAGCGTACCATGGAAAAACTCTGCAGCGTGGATGGATTTCGCCTGGATCCATTGCATTTCCTCTAAAATGCACATGGCATATGAATAAGTGTTTCCCCATAGGTTACCAGAACCGACCATCATGTGGTAATCCGTGTCTTTATGTGTAATGGCAAATTCCTCTGCTTTTTTGTCAAAAGATTTTACGGCATCTAGAATTGCATGCGGAAGTAGAGAAACCTCCTTCGTGAATTGTTCATATTGCGGGAATTCATTGTTGTTATGCATGAAACGGAAGACGATCATGTACAAAAGCATAAAGAAAGTATCAAAAGAGTGCGTTTCAGAACCAGTCGTTATACAGTAATCCGCAATTTGTGTTAACGGAGTATTTGGCTCTGCAACTAAAGCGATTGTAGTTGCGCCTTTTTCTTTACAATATTCAGCCGCTGCAACTGTTTCTTGAGTAGTCCCGGATACAGATGTAAAAATACAGACTGAATCTTTGCTGAAATGCTTATGATTCATCACCATGAACTCAGCAGCAATTTCTGCATGGACATCGATGGTAGAATTTGATTTTAAAATGTATTCATATGGATACATCATGGCTATGGTGCCACCAGCACCGATAAGGAAAATATTGCTGTAGCCCCTTTTTGTGATTCCATCTACGATTTCTTCAATCTGGCCTCTAAAAGCAAGGCCCTCTTTTTCTACAAGATTTAGAAATAACTCCTCATCAAACTTTAGCATTAACAGCTTCCTCCCTTACCTTTGTTTATTTGTTATGTCTTGTATTATATCTAAGCATAATAATTTGTACAATTGTTTTATTTTAAATTTTAGTGTGTTTGTCAAAAGAAGTCCTAACTTCCCTTAAAATTCTGCTAAGCCACGATATCACTGTCGTTATTTCTCTTGGATCCATATTTCCTTTCCCAATAATAGTAAACCGGCAGACCTGTTGCGATGACGATCAATGCTGCAATCACTCCTTGAATAGGCGCCCAAGTAAATGTTCCCCAAGCCAGCCATGATGCTCCAAGAATAGCTAAAAACGTCGTTAACCTCCACATTGGCATACGATAGATTGGATTATAATCATCCCTTTTACGGCATTTATAAACAGCGGCAAAGTCCATGATGTTAATTACCAATTGAATCAGTGTGAAATAGCCAAGTAATACTGTTAAATTACTGAAGCACACAAGTATACATGCATACGTAACCTGAACGATGATAGAGAAACTTGGAGTTTCATATTTAGGATGAACTCTTGCAAAACGTTGAAAGAATAGTCCGTCCTTTGCCATTGCGTACTCAAGGCGGGGCTGAAACATTATGCAAGAACTCAGCGAACCCAAGATAACAATAATCGCCGTAATGGCCACGAATGATGATGCAATATCAGATAATCCCGGAATATATTTTACAGCTTCAGAAACAGCCGCATTGGAGTTGATTAATTCATCAAACGGCATCAAACCGATGACACAAACGGCTAACAGCGTATATAAAGCCAACACGATGAATACCGAACTAATAAGAGCTCGTGGAAGTATTTTCCCTGGATTTTTGAACTCCCCAGCCATGAAACAAATCGCAGCCATTCCCGTATATGCCCATGTGGTTGCGGATACACCACCTATTAAACTTGACTTTTGGGCACCAGGTCCTGGTGTATAAGCAAAGTTATCAGGATTCATGTACATAATTCCCAAGACAATGACAATCAGGAAAGGAATGATCTTGATAGCCGTGATAATGACTTGGAAAAGACCTCCTTCCTTCACACTTCGATAATGAATCGATGTGATGAGCAGGATGATCGCAATACCCAATAATTTCCCGGCGACCCCAGAGAAAAATGGGAAAAAGGTTGCTAAATAAGAAACGATGGCTAAGGCCATAATCGATATGGATGGGGGATCCAACGCCCAGAAAGTGGCCCATCCATATAAAAATGCCAGAGGCCTCCACCCAGCTTTATTTAAATAAACGTAACCGCTTCCATTTTGGGGGTATGCTGTCGATAACTCCGCCAGCACCATTACTTGCGGAATGGCAATCACCCCGCCTATTATCCAGGCTAGAATGGAAATGGAAGGAGTACCCGCAGCCTTTGCAACATCACCGGATGAGACAAAAATACCCGACCCTATTGTAGTTCCAACAGCAATAGCCAGAGCAGACCAAAAACCCAGTTTTCGTGTAAGTGTGCCATTACTCATAAAGAGTTCCTCCAAATTAGATGATTAAATTCCCAATTCCCTAACTTTTTCAATTGATTTTTTGATTGCATCTCTTGGATTTTGATAATAATTTGATCCCATAATCTCTAAAGTACAACTTCCTTTGTAACGATGGCTTTGAAGGCTTGTTAAATATTCCCTCCAATTTAAAACCCCATCATCCAGTGCCAAATGTGCATCTGATTGACCATCCCCGTCCATTAGGTGAAAATGGCCTAATTCGGGAAGGAAGGAATAGTACTCATCAGGTGTTTCACCCGCCAGATGCATGGAAACCGTATCTATCATTCCATTTAATGAAGTAGATTGGATTTCCTCTATCATTTTCTTTAGCCCTTTTGAGTCGATTACCAGATTGGATTCATACTTTGTCAATGGCTCTAAAACAAGTATCAAACCTTCCATCTCAGCTACTTTGGTTAATTGAAAGATTGAGTCACTTGCATATTTCCATGATTCCTCTTGTGAGACAGAAAAGTCCCCTATTCCAGAAGTGATAAGCATCATGTTTGTGTCTAACTCCAGCGCGGCATAAAAATTTTCCATAAAATATTCCATGCTTTTTTTTCGCCAATGAGCATCCGAGGATGCAATGTTATAAGGATAGATACATTGTTCGGGGGTATAGCAAATGATTTTCATATTTCTAGACTTAATTTCCCTTCTCAAACTCCTTATATTTCCTAATATGTTTCGATAAACATACAAATGCGGCTCCCCACCCCATAACTCAATGCTATTAATCCCAAGGTTGTCCATGCAATCCAAAAAATAATGAAAAGGGAAATGCCTAAAAGTTATATTCATCCCTGCAATATTCAATTATTTCACCCCCTCATAATAACTTTTTATTTGTTATGCTTTGTATTATAATCAACTAGTACATTCATTGCAATAACTATTTTGAATATTAAAAATATAACCATTCGCAAAATACGGAAAAGTCGTGATTTTATTGTTCAACATTAATTAACTATTTTTTAGTGAATACGAATGGTAGAATGTTAAAGTATTATACCTAGTGCACAAATTTCTCTGGTACATTGTAAGTATTATATTGGTGATTATTGTTTGAAATATGATATACCTGTAGAATGGATGTTAACCTAGGGGATTTCCAAGAGATAATGTATCCTGAAATATTGTAAGTGAGTGGTTAATAAAGAATAAACACCTCAAAAAAGCCGTAATTGAGGTGAATCTCCTTAAATGCTGTATTTTACCGGAAAATATAGGTGGGTTTACACTAATACTTCGTGAGACGAATTAGTTTCTAAACTTTTAAAAATAGCAGGCAGTACAATTTGTACTATCCTAGCGGAAAGGACGTGCCATAATAATGAATCACGACAAAACAGCCATCACTAAAGTACGTACAGGTCCCATGTTTGCGGTGATACTGGCTGGTGCTCTAGTCGCTTTCTTAAATCAGACTTTAATCAATATCGCATTGCCTCAATTAATGAATCATTTTGACATATCAGCTGCAACAGCTAATTGGCTTACTACTATCTTCTTATTGGTCAATGGGATTGTCATCCCGATTACCGCTTTCTTAATGGAACGATTTAATACAAGACAATTATATCTAGCTTCGATGGGACTCTTCGCCTTAGGAACTTTTTTATGTGGAATTGCCCCCAGCTTCTCCGTCTTATTGATCGGACGTGTGGTTCAAGCTGCAGGTGCAGGGATTCTATTCCCGTTGATTACAAATGTAATTTTCACTTTATTCCCTCCTAACAGACGCGGTTTCGCAATGGGCATCTTTGGTATCGCGATGAATTTTGCCCCAGCCGTAGGACCGACGTTATCAGGATGGATTATCCAAAATTATTCTTGGCGGGTTCTGTTTTTTATCATTTTCCCATTTGCCCTTCTTAACTTTATTTTTGCAATTTTCATCATTAAAAATGTAGGTAAAACCAGCCGACCCGAACTCGATAAAATGGGGGTTATTCTATCCACTATCGGATTCGGCGGAGTTCTATACGGATTTGCTACAGGCGGTACTAAGGGCTGGGGCAGTCCCGAAGTACTGACGATGTTCCTTGTTGGAGGAATCAGTTTAGTTTTATTTGTCTGGAGGCAATTTACTGTAAAGCATCCTATTTTGGAATTTAGAATTTTTCGGTATCGGATGTTCACTTTAACGACAATCATCAACATCATCGCTACCATGGGTATGTTCTCTGGAATGATCATCATGCCAATCTATATGCAGAATATCCGTGGGTTCACTCCGATGGAATCCGGTCTCATGCTATTGCCTGGCGGGATTTTAATGGGGATCATGTCCCCTATCACAGGTAAGCTGTTTGATCGATTTGGTGCGAGATGGCTTGCGGTGAGCGGACTTGCCATCACTATCATTACAACCTATCTTTTAACGCGGCTTCAAACAGATACGTCCTATTCTTATGTGGTGTGGGTATATACTATTAGAATGTTCGGAATGTCGATACTGATGATGCCTATCTTCACAGCCGGATTAAATGAATTGGCACTTAGCCTAAATAAATACGGCACAGCAATGGTCAATACATTGAGAATGGTGGCAGGTGCTGTTGGCATGGCATTCTTTGTGTCCATCATGACAAACCAAGGAACGAAACATGTTCAGGAAATCTTATCTCAAAGGAACATATCACCGGATAATACATCACAAATGGCGACGGCCATTAAACAAGGCAGCGTAATGGGAGTGGATGATGCATTCATGATAGCAACAGGTTTGACCATAGTTGCATTCATACTGGCCTTTTATATACGGCAAACTTCACCACAAGAAGATACCATTACAAATCGCCTATCAAAAAAAACATCTTGAATAAAAAAGGCTAAATCCAACCTATTTTCCAAGGTAAAAAAAATTCTTATATTATTAAACTGACTTGCCCCATGAAAACAAGGCAAAAAAAAGAGACTCTTTTAGTGTCTCTTTTTTTTGCCCTAATTACATCATGGCCTCAACGAGAAGGCCTTTACTTTGATTAGCGTACTCCCATGTGAATTAAAAATATCTTATGAAGAACAAATAGCAATCGTAATTCCCAATCAGCTAAGTATATATTTAGATTCCTCTCATATATTTTAAGATAATGATTTGGACAAGGGGAATTTTTTTATGAGAAAGTTTGTTACATTGCTTTTTTCAAGTTTTTGCATTGGAGTAGGTCTTAACTTATTTATTATCCCCATTCATCTAATAAATGGCGGGATATTTGGCATAAGTTTATTAATCAAATATGTTTGGGGAATCCAGGTTGGACATACTATGATCATGATCAACATTCCCATATACCTTCTATCTCTTCTATACGATAAGACTTATTTCTTTAATGCCATCCTTGGGTTAGCGTTTACTTCAACCATTATTGATTGGCTAACACCACTAAACGGTTTGGTTCATCTACCGATCATAACGAGTGCCATTATCGGTGGAATGACGATTGGGATTGGTGTTGGTTTTATGCTGAGACAACATATTAGCCCTGGTGGAGTGGATTTGCTAGCACTATTAATCTCAAAAAGCACAGCAACTAATCCAGGAATTGTTATTTTTATTATTGATTCACTAATAGTAATTGCGGGAATTATTATATTGAAAGACTTAAAGTTAATGTATTCCATCATCACGATTTCCTGTATCGGGTTATGCGTCATTTTAATCAATTCTTTTAAGTCAATAAACTTTTTTATAAGATAAAGCCCTACCTAAAATTGCTGCAACAGGGTCAATTACAGTGTTCGCAATTTTACACTATTCATATCTGCAACACTTTCAGAAAGGTAAAGCTATTCAACCTTAAAATTACCTCAATAAGGCAGTGCTAAAGTAGGCACTGCCTTTTACAATAATGTAACTCCAAAATTACCTTTAAGCGGTGGACTTTTGGACTTTCCCTTATGAAATTAAAAATCTGTGAGTAAAGTATTCTATTACACCAAGTAATATTCCTACAATAATTGCTCCTATGAAAGTGATTGAAGCATTCCATAATAGATTGAAAGAAAATGCCCAATCAAAACGGTAGCTACAAAATCCGCTCCAACACCCATCCATAAAGTTCCACTTTTTAATATGAAATATTCCATACCAACCCCGACAATCGCTAGTACAAGACCAATAATAATTGGTTGCCAAAGAGATGAATAATTTATACCGGCACAAAAAAACCCGAAATTGGGCAAACCATAATCAAGTATATCCCCCCTTTCGATATACATTTTGCCCGGAATGTAATGAAATTTCCGCTCCATAAAAAACACGCTGTAGTTATACATTACATAATGGAGAATCTTTCAGCCTTTCCTTTTTACACTTCTTGATTTTTTTGATTCACGCTCTAGGTAAGCTGCTCTTACAGCTTAAGAAAAATTAGGGTTACTGTTTTATGCAACCCTCACTAGACTGAAGAAATTTGCGACACTCCTGCCGAATAACTGGCAAGCTGAGACCCAGGAGTAGCTTGCAGCGGGAAGGCTTGGCAGACAGTCGCACGTTTACTCGTGAGTTCGCGCCGTTTACTCGTGAGTTTGGCTGTTTTATTCGTGAGTTTTGGCTATTTACTCGTGATTTCGGCATGTTTACTCGTGAGTTTGAGCTATTTACTCGTGAGTTTGGCATATTTACTCGTGATTTCGTGCTGTACCCATGATTTCGCACGTTTACTCGTGAGTTCGCGCCGTTTACTCGTGAGTTTGGCTGTTTTACTCGTGAGTTTTGGCTATTTACTCGTGAATTCAGCATATTTACTCGTGATTTCGTGCTGCACCCCATGATTTCGGCTGTTGACTCGTTGGAGCGGATTTCTGAAATCAACAGAATATTTCTCAAGAAAAAACTGTAGGCAAACAGGAGTTTTCTTCGAATCTGTCTACAGTCAAGCGATTCTTCAAGAATCGGGCCACGACTGTTAAAGTTCAATAATTTTTTATAGAATGCATTAAAAAAAGGAATGTGGAATATGATTAAAATGTCAATCTAAGGGAGGGAATAAGAATAAATGAAAAAAACAAAAATTATATATTGGATCTTTACAGGGCTTTTGGTGGCATTAATGGTTTTGGGTTCTATTCCGGATATAATGTCTGCTCCCGATGCAGTCGCTTTATTTAATGATTTAGGTTATCCTACCTACCTCCTACCCTTTATTGGCATTGCCAAATTATTAGGTGTCGTGGCAATACTTATTCCTGGCTTTCCAAGAATCAAGGAATGGGCTTATGCCGGTTTTGTATTTGATTTGACGGGTGCTATGTATTCAAGCATATCAGTGGGCGACCCTGCCAGTGGATGGCTGCTTTTCATTATCGGATATATTTTGATAGCCGGCTCTTATATTTACCATCATAAAATAATAAAATCCGCTACATCGTGTACTTTGAGCAATAAGAATAGCTAAACAATATAGTGAAATAGCCTTTCAACTTTGATTTCCTTTTTAAATAGAATTTGTGGAAATAATATTAATAGAGCCCCATTAGGATTTCCTTATTGGGGCTCTATATGATTAACTTACTGTTTTTGAAGTCAAATACGCGACAAGTATATAGCGTTCAGGTGCTGACCCGATATAATCAAAAGGATAACAGGTACTGACGGTAAGCGTTGCTCGTGGCTTTGGTACGATTACGGTACGATCATCCTCATCTACAATTCGAACTTTGTTGATTTTGTATGTGAACTCTCCTGCCGATGTTCTTACAATCAACAAATCTCCTTCACCTACTTGCCCCAGTTTACGGAATACCGTATCTCTATGACCGGAAAGAACGGAATTGTCATTTTCGCCTGGCAGCACACTTTCAGCAAAGTGACCAACGCCTTTCTCCAATTCATCCTCGTTTGTTCCATGGAAAATGGGGAGTTTTGCTTTTAGTTTTGGTATATACAGTTCCCCGATTTCTTCACCCGTTTTAGGGCGGACAGGATATAGCTCTTTCTTTGTTGTTTCATTTCTTGGTGGTTTCTGTACAGTTTCTTTTATTTGGCTACTTGGAGCATGAGTCTTGTAAAGAAAGTAGCCTTTTGCAAACTTATACATATTGGATGTGGTAAACCAAACCCCAAATAATATGATAGCAATTGTACAAGAAAGCAGAAGTAACCGCTTTTTCTTAAATTGTTTCATATTAAGCTTTCCTTATTTTTCGATACATCAAGCTCCCGAACAAGACAATGAATAGTCCTAAAAGGGCATTAGGGATATAATCGGAAGCGGTCTTTGGAAGTTTAGCTCCTTTTACCGTATGATGTTCCGATTTCTTAATAGTGCTGATTTTTTGTTTTACTGGTTTAGCAACTGGTGCCTTTTCAATGGTCCTTGTCACTTCTTTAGCAGAATCCTTTAATTGTTGGCCCGCATTAGTAAGAGTGTTAGAATCGACCATTTCACCCGTAATCAAAAGATCAGCCAAGAACTTCCCGTCAGTAGTGTATATGGCTATTTTCAAGTTAGCACCCTTCAATTCTTCCAATTTCATTAAATCCAAAAGGGATACAGATGATTCCGAGCCGCTTTTCACAAGGGAATAGGATACTTTTAGCTTAAAGATGGAAAGTAGTTCTTCATAGATAGATGCCATTTCAGCTATCTGTCCAGCAGTAAGCTCGGTTGCTACATCAAAATCCTCGAAAGCCATCATGCGGTTGCCCAATTCTTCAAGTCGCTTGACTGTTTCCGGATCTGAAAGATGATCTTCCAAAGTTATTAAATGGTCTTCAAGTCGCTGTAGTTCCTCTTCCGTTAGACCGAGATCCCCCTCGAAAATAGGCAGAAGATCATCGGCAACTTCTCCTTCCAAATCCCCGCCAGTAATGGTCCAAACAGTTTCTTCAAGATTATCTATGTATATATAATCGTTAAAATCTTTACCATTTTCCTTTAACAATTGAAGCAGTGGTTGTTTATCCAGTCCATAATTCTCATTAAAATAATCTAAGTTGCTTAGGTCTGCCTTTATGACGTCACCTAAGAATTCGCTAAGCTCTTCGACAGATTCAAAGTCTTCAGTACTTAAATCATAGGTGTCTAATGATACTTCGATATCGTCCTTTGTTACTGCGAAGCCTCTTTCCTTGCTGACCTTGGTTAAATATTTGACTAAATCTTGGTCAAAATTTGGATCCTGTTCAAAATCACCCTCTTCTGTATAGAAATAAACAGCTTCATCCAGGTCCCAGATAAAGATATAATCGTCGAGTTCTTCGCCATTTTCGTGTAATAGTTTAATTAGGCCTTCATTAGTTAGGTTATAATCCTCATAAATGGTATCTAAATTACTTAAATCTGCTTTAATAACTTCGCCTAATGTTTCTTTAAGATCATCAATAGATTGAAAGTCTTTAATACTCTCATCATATGTAGAAAGAGAACTTTCAATATCATCCTTCGTTACTTCAAATCCCCTTACATCGCTTACCTTTTTTAAATACTTTGTAAGTTCCTGCTCAAAATTATTGCTTGGAGCTGCCGATGCTAATTGTGGGAACAAGCTAATTAACATCGTAATTGAAAGTAAAATGGTCAACAGTTTTTTCATACTTTTCTCCTATTCATAACATTTCTATATTTCCAGAAAATTATAAAGTATTAACCATAACTTAACAACGAGGTTATTTCTTCCAATTAGAAAAAATGATATTTTACTTACTTTGCTAAGAAAACCTCTTTTTGGGGAGGTTGATGCTAAAAAATAGCAACTGAATGGAGAAATACGTAGACAATCTACGGATTTGTTGAATAGTCTGTCATGCTACGAGTCCATACAACCGTATTTGTTAATAGGATTGTCCAAGTGTTAACCTTCCTTTTATGAAGTTATTGACCTATTTTCACTATAATTATCAACGTTATTGATATCTCCGTATTAATCATTATTTATTAAAAGAGAAGTAGAGAAGGTTTTGGTTTTTTCTTACCCTTTTTTAGCTTAACGATTCCACTATTTTTACGTAGCAACTTATGGTCAATACCTTTATTTTTCATTGCTTATACATATATTGAAATTTTCGCTCCCTGAAAATAATCTGATCGATATAATAATGTTTGCAATAGTCGAAATCGTTATTAGCATAAAGAATGTTCATTACTTTAAAAAGATATACATTGAAAAAGCGGCTTTTAGTTGCTTTTTCATTTGACTTCACAATTTTACTCCCTTTCTATCAGCTCCATCCACACACCTTAAAGGTATCACGATTCATTCCTATCAACTCCTTAACATCTTTAATACTAATTCTTCTTACATTTAGTTAAACGAGAAGCTAAAATAAAAAAATTTGCCTCTTATCAGGTTCTTAGTACTAATCTCTTTTTCTGCTAATAAACTTAATAAAATAACTATTTTAGGAGGGGCGCAATGTTTAATAAATCCACGAATAAAAAACTGAATGGTGATAATCCACTTATTTGTAAAATTAATGACGTCACTTATCAAAAGTACCATCTATATAAGAAATCATATGAGCGGGAAGTATTGGTCATAAAAGATTACGGTGAAGATTGCGGTGTTACCAATAAAAGTATTGCGTTATTCGAAGCAGTTAAAGATCAATTTGACCGTTTTAAAATTGCAAAAATTGTTAAAGAAATTAATAAAGACAATATTTTGGTCGATAGCGATCTCATCCTTATAGACAAAAAAGGAAATGAGCTACACCTATCTGGTTGTAGTTGCGGGTATGCTGGAACTGGTTCACAGGGGACAGTTAAAATTTTGAATAAAGCTGGATTCGAGATAGATAGAAGGTTTGTGTTTTGTTCAAAAGGATTCACTCTTTTTCATCCAAATGAAGAAAAAGAACTTTATGGCGAACGTTTATAAGTTCCAATGAATCTAGAATAAATATTGGATCCACTTTAAATGCCATATAGAGATAAGATTCTCTACACAATTGTTGGCAAATTGTGTTCAGCCTGCTATTTCCCTTTTATTATGCAAAAAAGCCTTGGTACTGAGAAACTCAGCAATACCAAGGCTTTAAGGCTATTATAACAATACATGTATTACATTTATTCACCATAAACCAACAGTTTCTAGTTGAAGTAAGATGCCTTCAAGACAGCTCTGATCATCTGCTAACACACCCGTGGTTTTTCTTTCATAAACATGAAAATCGTAGTAATAAGGATTTTTGTCGTTCATAACCCCTTTTCCAACAGATACTTTATTCCATTTATTGAAATTAGCATCTGGAAAAAATGTATCCCCTTTGTAATATACATCTTCTAAACATTAGGCAAGAACATATTATAAATCTGTTCTCCCCCAAAAGTAAAAATCTCTTCTTCATCTTTACATAACTCAAAAACATCTTCGATTGAATGGGCATTTTCACAACCGTCAAAGTAAAATCTATGTCTCTTGTCAAAATAATATTCCTTTGTGAGGTAAAGCCCTTCCGATTGACTCAAGGTTCTTTCTATCCAATATGATGTGTTCTTTGCAAGAAATCCCGAATAAGGGAGCATTCGCAAGAAATACTGAATTACCTGAGGGAGTTCAACAAAAGCTAGCTTTTAATAATCTTTTACACTCTTCTTAATCCGCTGATTTAGTGATTAAATCATAAGTTTTTTTCAAATTAGTCTTAAAATATGTAGTAAAATACCAGTCTTGATAAGCTTTTGGTACTAATATATCATCAATACTTTTCTTACTTTGGATAGACTCCGTCACCAATGTAAGAATATCATTTATGTAACCTTTCACTTCATGAAGTTCTTTCATTGAGCAAATTTCGCCATGCCCCGGTATGATAGTTTCTAGACCAAGAAGTTCAACTCGCTCCAAAATAGTTAGCCATTCCTGAGGATTTGCATTAATCATTACAGGATGATGCTTCGAGAGTACTAGATCCCCCATTACGGCAGTTTTTTCTTCAGGTATGTACACGAATGCATCACTTTGCGTGTGACCGCCACCATACGTGATAAGTTGTACGGTCCGTTCACTACCATGAATACTCATCTGTTGATCAAAAGTTATCGTTGGTAGTGAATATATCAAATTAGGGAGTGTTTTCATGTACTCACGGTCACTAGCATTTTCCCATTGCATTTCCTTTTTAAGTTTTTCGTTTGTCTCTTGTTGTATTTTTACCTCAAAATCGTCAATAGCCTGATAAATCGGTTCCGGGTTTGACAACTGCTGCATTACCCTGTTTTTTCCAAATGCAGCCATGATTTCACGTGTAATAGATGTAGAAATTATTTGTGCCTTGGGGGTAAACAGTTGATTCCCGCTTGTATGGTCACTGTGCCAATGTGTGTTGATTACATAGGAAACTGGGTTTCCAGTGAGGTATATTGCAGCCGCCTGCAAATCCTCTGCAGCCTGTATTGTCGTGAAGGTATCGACCACAAGCGTTGAATTACCTAGATCAATGATTGTTGCATTCCCTAAAGATCCGGTACCTGGGACCGAAATTGCTGCAAATATACCCTCAGCGACTTGATTCAGCCGGAAATGCTTTGATCCCTTGAATGTATCCATTCGATTTTTCATGAGTTACCTCTCCTCCTACCTAAAATTACCACTTATTAATGTCACTGGAAATGAACCAAATACATTTCTTTCCACTAGTTTATTTTCAAAAATAAAGTAAAGCAATTGTTAATGACAGAAGGTTTTATTTATTTTTTTGTTCTTCTTTTGCTTTTTCAAGGACATTTTGTATAAACGGTTCTTTTGCTTGAGTATATCCAGTTCTGTCAAAGTAATGCTCTACAGCTAAATCCTTTTTTAATTGATGATATTGTTTTAGTACATCAGAATGAGTTCTTAAATAATTTCTAAACAAAATATTATTATTCCAATATCTACTTTCAAACTTGTATATATGTAAATGGTGTGTTCCTGCTCTCCATTGTCCTCTTCTAAAAAACCTCCTTTCTGGAAATTCCTTATGAGCTACAAATTCATACCCTATTTGTTTTAAGGGTTCAATAAATTTGTCCACTTCTTCTAAATTATTAACGCCAACCATTATATCCAAAATGGGTTTTGCTCCTAATCCAATAACCGATGTACTCCCAATATGTTCAATGCAAATATTGTTCTTTTTTAAGACCCCCATTATCTTCTTTTTTTCCTGCTCGTATTCCTTCGACCAATTTGGATTATAATTTTCGATTACAACTGGTTTTTCCATATTCCCCACCCATATCATTTAATAGGAATTATTATATCTTGTTCTTGCACTTTACTGCCCCTTTAGTCCTATGAGAAAAGAGCTGCCACAGCAACCCCCCTACCTAATTTCAGCATATACCGTGTAACTCCTAGCTTTTACTATGTCATTTACACTCTTTCCGTGTGTTTCACGTTCATTATTAGCAAAATAGCTCGAGGGATAAATTACGGTATAATTCCTGGGTAATGAGTTGTAGTTGTTAATGAAGCCCATAAAAAAACGCCTTCCTTTCGTATTGATTTCAAAAAAAGAATAGCGTTTTTCTTGTTTTGAGGATAGGATTTTTCCTTGGCTTGATGGACGCGTGGCGGGCTCCCGTCTAATATTACTAATACCATTAGATTCTTTTTGAGGAACGCCGGAAATCCCTTGGGATAACGGCTGTTTGACATTTTTATACTCAAAATACGGCCTTTCAATGAAAAGCCGCTTTACAATCTGATTGAACAAACAATTTTACTGCTGGCTTAAGCTAAAATATGACCGCCTTCCACATGAAGAACGGTTCCAGTCACGAAACTATTTTGGAGCAAGTATAGTACACTTTGTCCAACGTCTTCAGCTCTTCCTATTCGTTTCACAGGAAGTTTGTTTCCCACCGTAGCATAGAAGTTATTGCGAGTTTCTTCTGGCATTTTGCTTCGGGAAGGTGTATCAATGATACCGGGCGAAACGATATTCACTCGGATCGGAGCAAGTTCTAATGCCAAGGTCTGACCTAGATTCGAAACAGCCGCATTGACTGCAGCTAGAATTGATGAACCGACCATCGATTTGTAGGCAACAACCCCAGAGAATAAAATGATCGATCCATGTGGTAAAATTTTAGGAGCACCGTATTTAGCCGCGTAGTATTGGCCCCAAAATTTGTTTTCAAACAATTGTCGAGCTTTGACTGTATCTGTTTGGAGGAATGACCCTCCGGATGTTTCTGCCGCGCTCACCACAAGATGGTCGAACCGGCCGACTTTTTCAAAGAAGGACTGAACTTGCTGTTCTTGTGTTGTATCTAGTATTAAAGCCGTAGCTCTATCTCCTAGTTTCTCTTTTGCATTCTGTAATTTATCTTCGGAACGGCTGGCAATAATCACTTCTGCTCCTTGGGCTATTACTTGTTTAGCTGATTCAAAACCAATCCCCGAGCTTCCGCCTATAATCACAACTTTTTTATCTTTTAACATGTTTTTACCTCCTCATGATCTTACTTAATAGATTAAAAATTCATTACTTCTTACAGATGTATATCAAGTTCGGATACAAATTTTTCAACCTTCGAATTTTTTTATTACATCATAGCAAGTGAAACCATTCCGAGGAATTTCTGTACTGATGTAAATGAGACCCGGCACATGATCTATTACCCAACCTCCTTCGGCATTAGCTAGATTAAAAGTGCTGTGCGACCTTTTTGCTTTCGACAACCTTAATGATTAAAGCGAGAATAGCTGTTAGTTGCGAAGGACGCGGATTTCATGACGAATAATCCTAAATAACCTCTCCCTGGATGCGTGGAACGAGGCTGGCAATCCTGATGAGAAATACGATGTCTAGATCCGAGGCCGGGCATTGGAACTTGATAACTGTGAGGTACTGCGCCCTGCAACAAAGATTAGCACGAAACAGAACAGCAACGATTTACCTGACAAACGTCCGGTAAATGCGATGATAATTTGACCTCCGATTACGACACCTAGAGCAGAGCCAGTTACCAATAACCCTTTTTCGCTTAAGTAACAATCAAATCATTTGCTACATCCGGAAGAATACCCATGATGACGAACTCTGTGCTACCGATAGCAAAAGCACTGATTAAGAGTGCAATGAGCCGTTGATTTCTCGCCTGAGCACTGCCTCAATATTGTGTTAGAATAATATGCACATCGATATTATATATATAGTAAGTTCATTTACGGAAGTAGTGATATTTATTTCATAAAGTTTCTGAAAGTATACTATTGTGATAGAATAAGGTAAAATAGTCCAAAAAAAATTTTAAGGGAGGATGTGTCAGATGAGTGTTACTGAGCCGGTCGTACTGACCAAAGGAACATCAGGTGAGCCTTGCCCCATTGCTAGAACAATTGACGTGATCAGTACTAAATGGACCTTTTTAATTATTCGGGATCTGCTTATCGAAGGAACGTTGCGATTCCGTGATTTATTAAAATCATTGGATGGAATTAGTCCGAAAACACTTTCATTACGCCTTAAAGAGTTGGAATATCATGGGATAGTGGAAAGAAAAGTATTTCCAGAGGTCCCTCCTCGTGTGGAATATACGTTAACAGAAAAAGGGGAACGATTGGAAAGTATCTTCATTGAATTAAAGAGATTTGGATTAAATTTATAGAAGATTAAATGTAGATCATTCTTTAATTTTGGGTGCTTCAATTATGAACGATATCAGACATGATTTGATTTATGGAAAATAAATGAATCGGCTATGGTTAGTTTTTACTAGCAGACGAGTTTAAATGTCTATGCCCACGTATCAAAGGAACTCGGAGAAAAAAGTGTGGATGGTTACAAGTAAATATGCCAAATTCACGAGTAAATAGCCAAAACTCACTAGTAGAACAGCCAATCCCACGAGTAAACGGCGCGAAATAACGAGTAACGTGCGAAATCATGGGTACAGCACGAATTCACGAATAAATATGCTGAATTCACGAGTAAATGTGCGAAATCATGGGTGCAGCACGAATTCACGAGTAAATAGCTCAAACTCACGAGTAAATAGCCAAAATTCACGAGTAAAACAGCCAATCTCACGAGTAAACGGCGCGAAATCACGAGTAAACGTGCGAAATCATGGGTACAGCACGAAATTACAAGGATAAGGCTCAAGATGAAATAGTATACCAGTTCCTTTTCATTATAAAATTAAAAAAAGCCTTGATAACTGAGAAACCCAGTAATACCAAGGCTTTAAAAGTATTAATACATTGACACAAATTTTTGCGTTCCCATGGATGAACCAGTGTACAACATTAGGAATAAATGATTTATGGGGATTTAGCAGGCGAAATTTATTGCTGACAAATAAATCCTTATCACCACATCTCTAACTTACTGCCTTTAGAGTGGATGATTTATTTGAGAAGGAAGAAAATTTTAGAATTATTCTATTATCCATAATCTGAAAGGATAAGGGACACTTTTTTTGTGTCCCTTATCCGGGGTATAGTTCATAATAACGGTCTTTTTAGAACCAACGCACTGTGCGTTCATTATGAACCTTTCAAGGCTTCCCTGTTATGAGTAGTCTTTTCCCAACATTATTATATGTTTATTAGAAATACATTATTGTAGGTGGTTTTGCTGTCCCATTTGGCCATATTGTTGCTGACCTTGTTGATTTCCCATTTGCTGTCCGGATTGTTGCTGCCCCCCGATTATTTGTTGTAACTGCTGTTGGGCCTGACTTACAGCTTGATTCATTTGAGTTAATGCTCGATTACTTTGAACATATTGGGAAGCTTGATTTAAAGTTTGAATTGCTTGTTGAATAGATTCCTGTAATTGTTGATCTGTTTGTTGTAATTGTTGTTGTGTTTGACCACTTAATTGTTGAATCTGTTGCGATAATTGATTTTGTTGACCCTGTGATTGTTGTTGATTTTGTTGACCCAGCTGCTGGCCGGATTGTTGTTGCCCTTGTTGTATTTTAGATAGTGAAGATTGCAGGTTATTTAATTGATTTCTAAAGTCACTTAAATCTTGTCCAATCTCAAATCCACACTTTTTCTAACCTCAGATTCAATTTTTTTCTTGGTGTTATTATCCATAAAAAATCCTCCATATTTAATAATGAAACCTTTAAAAGTCCTTTAATATGATGCCCGATTGATTGATTAAATATCCAATTAAATTTTTCTATAACGGATTGATGATGAGTGGATTGCTCAACTTCTTTGTCATCGGTTATTGGAAGCAAGCTTTGCGTGACGCTCGTTAAAGAAGAAAAAAGATGAGTTAATCCTTACCCTGAGTTGATATGTGAACTCTCATCAAAAGTATAACCTATAGTCCGTAATCCACTTTTATACCTTCCAATGACAACTTCTTGTTTTTTTCCTCCTTTTTATCCTTTAAAGAGTAAGCAGTATGTATTACAATATATCAATAGTTATAAAATGGTATTTTAGTTAATAATTACTGATCACTATTAGGGGGCTAAGTAATGGGAATTTCCTGTAATTCACACCGATTATCATTTGAATCGAAATCATAGTAATATTCTGCTTGTCGTTAAAATTTTAAAGAACCTTATTGCATATTTAATAAGGCCACCCAAAAAGGAGAAACTTTAAATTTATATTGAAATTAATTTTATCAGTCAGAATACGATACAATCTTATGTATTTAGGTTTGTGAGTAATTTTTTGAAAATTCTTTTTTTCGAAAAAGTAAAATTTAATTCTTTCATGGAGGTTTTAATTTGGCTAATAAAGTACCATTTTCATTTATTGTAGTTATTGGTTTAATGTTATTTGCTCTATTTTTTGGGGCAGGAAATTTAATTTTTCCACCAATGCTTGGGCAATCAGCAGGAATGAATATCTGGTCAGCAAATGCAGGGTTTTTAATAACAGGAGTTGGCTTACCGTTACTTGGTGTGTTAGCACTTGGTTTTTCGGGGAAAGATGATTTACAGTCGTTAGCAAGTCGTGTACATCCTGTATTTGGTATTGTATTCACAACCATTCTTTATTTAGCCATTGGTCCTTTATTTGCTTTGCCTAGATCAGGCAACGTTTCTTTTGAAATCGGTGTAAAACCTTTTTTGTCCGAAAATTCAGGCCCAGTTCCTTTACTTATTTTTACAATCATCTTTTTTAGCATTACGTGCCTTTTTTCGATCAATCCCGCGAAAGTTGTCGGAATTGTCGGGAAAATATTAACACCAATCAAGATAACGTTCATTGGAATCCTAGTAGTAGTTGCTTTTAATCATCCAATCGGAGATTTCCAAGCACCTATTAAGAATTATTCAGTTCAACCATTTTTTAATGGGTTTAGAGAAGGTTATTTAACAATGGATACGCTTGCATCTTTTGTTTTTGGCATCATCATCATTAATGCCATTAAAGAAAAAGGTGCTAGAACAAAAAAACAAATTATGGTTGTTTGTGCAAAAGCAACTGGAATTGCTGCCTTTTTCCTGGCAACCATGTATTCAGCTCTTTCTTATATGGGTGCTTCAAGTGTAGAAAAACTTGGGCACCTGGAAAATGGAGGTACTATATTAGCAAAAGTCTCGGATTATTATTTTGGAGCTTATGGCGGGATATTATTAGGATTAATGATTACAGTAGCTTGTTTAACAACAAGCGTAGGACTTGTTACATCTTGTTCTTCATTCTTCCATAAACTATTTCCAAAGGTACCTTACAAAACAATTGCCATTAGTTTATCTATTTTTAGTGCAATAGTTGCTAATATTGGGCTAACACAGTTAATTACTGTTTCTGTTCCTCTCTTAACAGCTATTTATCCATTAGCTATTGTATTAATTTTCTTAACATTTTTTCATTCTTTAATTAAAGGGAAAGCTGAAGTGTATCAAGGAAGCTTACTTTTAACATTTATAATTAGTTTATTTGATGGATTAAATCGAGCTGGTATACACTTTTCATCCATTAATAATTTTTTTAATAAAATTCTTCCTATGTACGATGTAGGACTAGGATGGATTATCCCAGCAATTGTTGGAGGATTTATAGGGTTTAGCAGTAGCATACTACGAGGAAAATTTGGTCTTAATCCTCCAACTAGAATAGTTAAATAAATAATACATATTAAAAAAAGGTCAACCAGTAATTTTTTACTGGTTGACTTTATAATAGGAACAGCACCTGAGAAAAAGCGCTGCCGAAGCAACTCCCTTATAAAGTAAAGTACCTATTAGCATAAACCGGGCTCCATTTTCAATATAATGTGATTCATCATGTAATAACCTTTTCTCCATAGTCCTCAATCTATTTAGAACCCTCTATACTTAATAAAATTAAAGAGCCTTACAAAAGGCTCTTTAATCACTGTTACATCTCTTATGAATAGGCTACACTTAGTTGGACAGAATTTTTAAGGTCAAGTAGACTACAGATACTACATTTGAGGAGAATCTACA
>NZ_JAOPHO010000059.1:0-27329 GCF_033141925.1 Peribacillus sp. CSMR9 | reverse complement strand
TGGCCAATCTCTTGATAAAATTCCTTATCATGATTTTCGGAAGTTGCTTCTCCGCCTTTTTGGCCAATCTCTTGATAAAATTCCTTATCATGATTTTCGGAAGTTGCTTCTCCGCCTTTTTGGCCAATCTCTTGATAGAATTCCTTATCATGATTTTTGGCTGTTGTTTCTCCGCCTTTACGTCCTGCTTCTTCACGATTCATTTTACCATTGTTGTTAGTCATTAAAAATTCCTCCTTATTATTTGGATTTTCCATGAACTAGCTACATGTGTCATATACCCGCTGGAACGGTTATAAAACTAGAATCTGCTAAATACTTCAGGTCGCTTCTTCTATTTAACGGCGACTCTTTTCCGCGCCATTAAGCCCTGCTTCTCCCAGCTCATTTTTCAATCATTGGACCCGTCAGATTTGCCGCCATCACGTTGATTGGCACGTGCCTCTCCGCCTTTTTGGCCAATTTCCTGATAGAATTCCTTACCATGATTTTCGGAAGTGGCCTCTCCACCTTTTTGGCCAATCTCCTGGAAAAATTCCTTATCATGATTTTTGGCTGTCGCTTCCCCACCTTTGCGGCCAGCTTCTTCCCTGCTCATTTTTTCATTGTTGTTAGTCATTAAAACTCCTCCTTATTATTTGGATTTTTCATGAACTAGCTACAGTTTTATGTATACCCGATAGTTTGGAAATAAAACTAGAATCTATTAAAACTTTTCCATTTCAATTAGGAAAAGCATCATGAATGTTATCACTCATGATGCTCCCCGCTTTTCCTTAACCAGACTTCGGAATCCCTTCTCGCAAGCGATCTGGCAGCTCTACAAGGGTTTCATTCAAAGTATCCAATTTTGTTTCAATCCTATGAAGCAAATAAAGGGTAACAATGATCGGGAACCCAATATCACTGACAAATGGCAGGATTTGATCCACTTGTAATTCACCTCTCTTCCGGGGTGTCCTAAAAAGATGCCCTTCCCGTTCGTTAGTTCAGTTCCACTTCCTCGACATTCCGCTCGACAATTCGCGCTGCTTTCAAATCGACGAAATCTCCGGAAGATGCAACGAACACATTCCCCGCAATCAGTTGTTCCATTGCCAGTTTAATCGTATTAACATTGACCGGCTTCGGATTATCAACGGAAATCGTCGCTGTCTTCCCTTCCTCCGTAACGAAAATCATTTCCAGTACTTTAGCCATTTCAAATCACCTCCCCCCTCTTCCGACATCGTTCCAAAAGTCGATTAACCAATCAATGAACTTGTATCCACTCGAGTCACTTCCCCCATTGGATAATTCTGCACGCTTGCGATTGCAACAGCTGTCGAAAATAGCTGATCCGCCGTTGCCTCAACCTTGATGTTCGAAAATGACCTCCGCTTGAAAACAAGAGCCCCATTTTCATTTAACCCCGTCTCAAAATCAATCCGCAACGTACTTGATACTGGAATCTGGTTTGCCATGCCACTCACCCCCTTTCACACTCTATATAAACTTTTTCGGAATGAAAGTAGCATGGTCTTGAAATTTCTTCAGGAAAACGAATAAAAAGCCGCCCATCATTTGAGCAGCTTTTTATCGGTATATTAGTTTTGACTTTCAATGATAATTTGACTGTTACATCGCCAAAAATTAAAGCGGCATATTTACCTGGCCGTCTGGTTCAAAGATTCATTTTGTTTTTTCCACGCATGTTAGATGTAATGCAAATCGTAACCTGCATTTCCATTTGAAACGGTAAAACCGGGGTATCGGATAGCATAAGTTCCGTTCTCCAATTTTCAACACTGCATTAGATCAAGATGTACTTGTTAAGAATGAAAAAGTCAAAAAATATTCATCTCAGATCATTGGGGAACAAAAACACAATCAGGAAAGAACTTTACAATTTATACCGGATTAAGTAAAGACCAAAGCCCAATCGTTAAAACACAAACTAGTGAGGTAAGTCCTACAATCGACACTGAAACTGGAGTTTATTTCTATATAGAGCCTGCTAAATAAATCATAGCTTTTTCCATCCATAGTTTAAATATGGGGGACATTTAAGCCGTTTTTTATATTTGAAATTCATTTCATTTTATCTTCCCTTTAAATTACTTTTTTATAACTGACAAGTTTCATTATTTTTTTGGCGAAGTTAAATTGCATTTGGCTTTAAATGGCACGTCATGTTCTCCTTTTCCGGGAAATAATAATCACGAAAGGAAGTGGATGTTGGATGTCATTAGAATAATTTGACAGAGTAAGCGGGGAATTGCAGGATCATCTTAAATCAATTTGTGAAAAATATGACCGCAATGGCAGCATGATCGTGGAACGCGGGTCTAAGCATCCACGCATTGAATTTTATACAGAGCTGGACGACAATGAGAGGGATTACTTTTCCACGCTGTTTTTTGATCCGCATAATGAGGAATTTTATATGGAATCCTTCGAGCCGGATTTAGGGCAGATTAGCAAGGTGATCCTTTCAGATATTGAAGATATAGTCGATGCTGTCCATGAGAGCTTCCATAATTACTTGGAAGAGGATGACACCGATTATGAATATGAACTGGATGATGAATATGATGAATCGTATGATTCAGACGGCGGCGGAGATTCCGATATATACGAAATCGATGTAGATTGGGAAACGCCTGAAGTTACAGCCTATATCCAGGATAATGAAGTGGAGGTCACCTATCAATTCGGGATTGTGCAGGAAACGGGTGATGGAGTGCTGAAACGGATCAATCGGATTCGGACAGCGGATGATGACCTGATAAAGGATGAAACAAATTTCATTTTCAGCAAGGAAGAAGCTAGCACGATCATCGCCATGATAGCCAGCCATATGGATTCACTTAGCGAAATGGATTAAAAAAACCAACAAAACCTTGTCCATGGTCACCATGGACAAGGTTTCATTATATAATAATCAGTTCATATACTTCCGACAATTGAGAGACCCGTTCCGTATCACTGACTTCCTTTGCATGCTTAATTTCTTGAGGAAGAATATGGTTAAGGAGTCTGGCTTCTTTTCCACTTAGCTTATTGACGAGCTCTTCTTCTGAATGAAAGTGTCCGCTTTTGATTTTATTATAAATTTCCTGCGCTTCAGGATATTGGTCTGTATAGTTAGACAATATCTCACGTAAGTAACCGATTGTACGATCCATCATACCATCCCTCTCGAATGTTAGATTTTTGCTTACAGCTCCACCTATACCTTCCCCCATTTTTTGTTGATACATTCCTAAAAAAAAGATATCCAAGTCAATGGATACCCCTAATCAGTCTTCCTCCCAAAACAAATCATCCAATGTACGCGATAATGCTTTACAAATACCGACGCACAAACTCAATGAGGGATTATACTTCCCGGATTCAATCAATCCTATCGTTTGCCTGGAAACGCCGACAATCTTGGCCAGTTCATCTTGTGACAAGTCCTTTTCTACTCTCGCCAGCTTCAGTTTTATATTTTTCAAAGGATTCGCACCTACAATTTCTTATTATCTTCGCTATTTTTCATTCCGATTTTCTTCGCTAGCAAGTATATACCACCAAAAAACAGAAGTAAAATCGGCAAATAGATCATAACTGAAACAAACGATACCAATACAAAATACCATAGACCCTGGGAACTGCTATCCGCATAGGATACAGCACTATTCACCCCCAAAATTGTAGCGATGATGAGAGCTAAAGCAACTGTACCAAAAATGGTCTTCCTGCTCATCGGTGTTTTACTAGTCCGGTCATGCATTTCCACTTCATCCCAGAGTACACCTAAGAAAATGGAACGAGCTAAGTAATACAGCCCTCCTGCAATGATGATCACGAATTCCAGATATAACTCCCCGCTGCCTGCACCATATTTATATAGTTTGAAAAGTGCACTCACCAGGCAAATGGCCAAGATGACGTGATACATTTCTTTATAAATTTTATTTCTTACGTGCTCAACCCGCTCATCCTTGATCTTTTTCGTTCGTTTAAATAAATCCATCAACATTCGACCTCCATTTAATTCCATTACTTACTCTTATTATATGATTTATTTTACCTTTTGCAATATATATATTACATTTTATAATTTATAAATGGCAAAAGGTATAAAAAAAGGGATCCACACGTCAAGTATGGATTCCTTTTATGGTTTTACTCGTAAGTTTTGGGGATTTACTCGTGAATTCTAAGCATTTACTCGTGAGTTTTGGGGTTTTACTCGTGAGTTTTGGAGTTTTACTCGTGAATTACCTTGGCAATTATTCTTCATTAAGATGATAGCAAAGTTGAACAACGCCAGAGGAAAATCTTTTTGTATCAACCAGTTTTAGATTCAATCTCTCCTTCATGTCAATAAACAAAGGTTTTCCTTCCCCTAAAACAACAGGGTGAACAGATAACCTAAATTCATCAACCAGCCCAAATCTTATAAAAGATGTAATTAGACTTGCCCCGCCATAAAGCCAGATGTCTTTACCAGGCTTTTTCTTTAATTTATTGACTTCTTCAACAATATTATCATTTATGATTGTTACTTTATTATCCGTGCTTTTTTTTGTTTTGGAAAACATGAATTTTTCTTTGCCATGTACTAATTTCCAAATTTCTTTTTCAGTATCGGATACCTCATTTTCTGGAGTATATTGTCCCCATAAATCATAGCTCTTTCTCCCATAAAAAATTGTATCAATATCATTTAAGAAATCAATGAACCCCATTTCAGAGTCCATAATGCACCAGTCAACTTCTCCTTTCGGCCCTTCAATAAATCCATCTAAAGTAACG
Organism: Peribacillus sp. CSMR9; assembly: GCF_033141925.1. Classification (NCBI taxonomy): domain Bacteria; kingdom Bacillati; phylum Bacillota; class Bacilli; order Caryophanales; family Bacillaceae; genus Peribacillus; species Peribacillus sp. CSMR9. Next base: position 22,544 of record NZ_JAOPHO010000059.1, on the reverse strand, counting down.
GCTAAATCTAAAACTATTCTTCTCGGTCTTTCGTTAATGGTCATACTTTTAGCTCCTTTGTCTTATAGAATGTCCCCTAAGGTTTCGACCGCTCAGCGATACACTTGCCCCTGACCGATGCCGGGCTTTTAAGCTTCATACAAAAGTTTCTTCCGTTTCGCTTACATGTAGTTTTATATTACAGCTTCTATCATAGTATTAAAAGATTGAATCAAAAAATTAAGGAGGCTCGCTATGAAAGCAATGGTATGCACAAAATACGGTTCACCCGATGTACTGGAACTCAAAGAGGTAGCAAAGCCTTCTCCCAAGGATAACGAAATACTGGTAAAGGTCCATGCGGCAACAGTGGCTTCAGGGGACATAAGAGTCCGGAGTTTCAAGAGCCCTTTCTTGTTATGGCTGCCGATGCGAATCTTCCTGGGTCTTAGAAAACCGCGAAAATCAATACTGGGAGTGGAGCTGGCCGGGGAGATAGAGGAAACGGGGAGGAATGTAAAAAAATTCAAAAAAGGCGACCAGGTTTTTGCCATGACTGGAATGAATTTTGGTGCCCATGCCGAATACACATGCTTACCTGAAGACGGGGCAATGGCAATTAAGCCTGTCAATGTGACCTATGAGGAAGCCGCCGCCATTTCTTTTGGAGGAACGACAGCCCTGCATTTTTTCAGAAAAGGCAATATCCAGGAAGGACAAAAAGTCCTCATCTACGGTGCATCCGGTTCGGTAGGGACTTCGGCGGTACAGCTTGCCAAATACTTTGGGACAGAAGTTACCGGAGTATGCAGTGCCGCCAATTTTGAATTGGTGAAATCGTTGGGAGCCGATAAGGTAATTGATTATACGGAAGAGGATTTTTCGAAAAGGAATGAGCGATATGATATCATCTTTGATGCAGTCGGGAAAAGTTCGAAAGCCACTTGCAAGAAAGCTCTGACCCCGAACGGACGATACGTGTCTGTTGAAGGACAAGGGATAGCAAAGATACGTACGGAAGATTTATTACTCCTCAAGGAACTTATCGAAACAGAAAAAATAAAATCGGTCATTGATAAACGATACCCGCTGGAGCAAATTCCCGAGGCTCATAGATATGTAGAAAAAGGACATAAAAAGGGAAATGTAGTCATAACCCTGGTCGATCATGATAAATCCTGACAAACCCTTGCACACTGCCGCATTTCGCGAACTTCTTTAAGCCATTTCATCTTCAGAATTTTTTCTCCTTTTTGACATGATAATACCCCTTAGACAATTGGATCTATAGGGGTATAACGGCATAATTAGTCATTATAAGGAATGTCCTTCCAGCTTGCTCCCAATCTAGATGTTGAAACTTTTACCAGGAACAATCGTATATGGATGGTAGCTTGTAATTTCTGGAGGATTTAATGAATATAGATGCAATCGTACGATTAGTTTTAATGTTAGGGATTCCGGCCTTCATGATGTGGCGGGAGTATAAAAAGATGTCAGAAGAAGAACGAAATGATGTGAAGACTTATTTTACGAGTAAGCGTTTTATCTCTACGATTGGTTTAGTGACACTCGGTTGGGTATTCTTTTTGCTTGGACCAATTTTTGAAATGACATGGATGGAAACGATTGGCGTTGCACTTCTTTCTATCGGAATAATGCTAGGCATTGTTTTGACATGGTTAGATGTATCATCAAAGTGGAGGGCAGTGCTAAAAACGATCACTTTATTAATCGCTTTTTCTATCCTGTTATGGACGAATAAATAGGTGCAGCTCTCTGCCCCTATTAGTCTTTGTATACTTTAGCTTCTTTTTTACGATGAAATTCAATTTCCGAAACCACCGCTTCGAAACAAAAACCCGATAAATTCAACGCCAATGTAATACACAATGCTAACTAAAATAGTAAAACCAAAAGACAAACTCCTCCATTTACCATTTTCACTGAAATACGCTAAAAGCAGTGCTGAAATTGTTCCAACTATCATAATCGATCGAAAAACAGCTGTATTATCAATTAGCATGAAAACCCCAATCACCACTAAAGCAATTGATATTATAAAAGAATATAAAGGGAAATACGCCTTCATAAATAACCTCCTCATCTGTAGTTACTTTATTAACTAAGGCTCTTTTCGTAAAGATTGTTGTTTTTAAAACGAAACTATATAAGGTTGATTGGAGCGGAAGTGCGAGACTCCTGCGGGAGCAGCGGGACAGGTGAGACCCCACAGGCGTTTACGCCGAGGAGGCTCACCGCCCGCCCCGCGGAAAGCGAGCATCTGGAGGGGAAATCAACCACAACTCACTACCTGGTAAATAGCAACAAAGTATGTGAAAACAGCCAATAAAAAAGAGCACATATTATATAGGATAATATGTGCTCTTCTTTTATTCGCGGAAGACTGTGCCCGATTCTTCCTCCTTGCAAAATAATAAGCTGAGGTTATTCAATGTGTAAAGTCTAGCGGTAAAAATGAATAAGTCACTGTAGTTGTTTTCAACGTACTCCTCAATGATCCCCATCCCTTTTCTGAATCTATCAACTAATAAAGCAGTGTAGTTTTCATCCCATGTAAACCGATTGATTCGTTTAAGTTCATCGGCCAATACTTGAAACTTAAACTCCTCAACAAGAAGTTTTAATTGATACAATTTATCTCTATTTAAACAAAGGCAATTGTTTTTATTTTCATGATTTTCCCGGACGAATGTAATGAAACCATTTATATTATCAGCCAGCATATTCGCTATTTGCATCTCGAAGTTCATTTCTAACATCTCCTCAATGTCTGGAATCTATATGAAGAGTGTATGATTTGAAATGATATTTTAACACCAACAATTATTCTTAGAGTAGATTTCCTTATTTCGCCTATGCATTTCGTACTATGATAGAGTTTATACAAAAAAAATGCCCCCTTTCCTTCCAAGGGGACAATCTCAGCTTTTCGTTATCACATTGAATCCAGAACCAAAGAGATAAGCAGACCTGCCGCGGTGAATATGCCCGTGATCGGTCCTCCGTCTTCATATGCTTCAGGCATCATCGTTGAAGCGATCATGGCGATGATTCCGCCGCCTGCAAAGGCTGCCATCGCTGCCAGGATATATTCCGGGGCATGATCGAGGAATAGATAGCCGGACATCGAGGATAGTGCCGAAATGAACAGTACGGATAACCACAGCAGCATGATTTTCTTCCTGGAATAGTCACTTTTGAGCAGACCTGTTGTACTTGAGAGCCCCTCCGGAATATTACTGATGAAGATGGCAATGACCAATAGCCAGCTTACCGAGCCGCCGCTTATTAAGCTTGCACCAATCATGATCGACTCCGGTATGGCATCCATCACCGTCCCAATAAAAATGGCCAGGCCCGCTTCTTTCGAAGAGCTATTATTGGACCGTTTCCTTTTAACCGCACCTTTTTTGGAAACAAGAAAATCCAAGCCAGTAAACACGGCGGCTCCTGCTATGAATCCGATTGCCGTCGCCCTGATTCCTCCATCACGCACCGAATCTGCAAGCAGCTCATATGCTGCTGCACCAATCAATACACCTGTACCAAAAGCCATAATATAGCCAATGATGTTTTTCTTTATCGGAATGAAGATGGCTGCAAGTGCGCCAAGCAAGACAGCAGAACCCGAAACCCCTCCCCAAAAAAACGCATTCCACATCTTATCCCCCCATTTCCTTTTTATAGGTAAGTACCCGGGTTGAAGATAGGGTAAACGGGGGCAGGGTAAAGATACGGTTAGCGCGCTTTTTGCAAATGGCCTCAAAAAAAAGCAGTTATATTCGCTGCCATGGTAGTTGTGTATAGAATAGTAGAGTCGCTATGATTATCCTAGCCTTCGCTGCCTTATATGACTGATATTTGCGGTTTTCCTTCTTCTCTTTCACTAACCTTTTCAATTTTATCGACAAACATTTGAAAAACCTTTCTCTTTTCTTCCAGCTCTTTTATAGACTCTTTCAATTCGTTCAATTTTTGTTCAAAAGGTTTATGATATTGCTCGCGGATGTTTCTAATAATTTCATCATTTATAGTGGATTGTACAACTTGCTTGGTGATATTGAATTTATAGGAATAAACCTGAAGATCACGCTTAACTTCTTCATACTCTTTTTCTATCCCATTTAATACATCACTGATTTCTTCATTCCATTCTACTAAAGCCTTTTTCACATGTTCCTCCACCCTTAATCCCCCTCTTTAACTAACAAAAAATCCATCTCCATAAAAACTTATTTTATCAAAAGTTCATTTCGGTTTCTTTTCGGCTTGGTTACTTAACAAATAAGTTTTATTAAAAACAGATAACAGCGAGTTACGAAACACTTTTGAAAAATCATATAGAATGAAACATGACAACTATAACCTATGGAGGTGTTCAGTCTGATTCATACAGTTAAACCAGGTGAAACACTGACACAGATATCCAGGGACTATCGGAAACCGCTTTCGGCAATCATCAATGCTAACCCGACCATAAATCCAAATGTCATTTATCCTGGTCAACCCATCATGATCCCTGGTTTTCCCCCTCCTGATACCATTCCATTTCAGATCGATGTGTCCGTTAACAATCGTAAGCTGAAGCTGCTAAAAAATGGAGTACTGCAAAAACAATATCCGATTGCTGTTGGAAGAATGCTTTTCGGTACACCAGTAGAAAGATCGAACTAAGAGAGATAATAAACTTAAGGATAAATTTATGCCATGGTATATTAAAACATATGGAGATCCAAAATGGGCGGGAGCTGATATACATCATGAATTGCCAATAAAATATGGCGGAACAAACTCGATGTCTAATTTATTTCCTTTGCCAAAAAAACTCCATCAACAAACAGTAACTCCTTGGTGGGCTTCATATTAATTAATAATGGAGGGTATTAGTGAATTGAGTCATTTTGTGCAAAATACATTGTCCGGATTAAAGAAATTGTTAGATAACAAAAACCAAATGAAGTCAGTATCAGAGGAAGGGGAAGTCTATAGCGTTTCGTGTTCTTTTAACCCTCCAATAAAGACAACTGAAGTTGAAAAGTTTGAAAGTGAACACGATATCAAGCTTCCTGAAGACTACAAGGCATTCTTAACCCTCCATAATGGAGCAAGAATATATGAATCAGTCGATGACGACGGTGTTAACATAGGAGGAGGTCTTCATTTATTTAGTTTAGATGACATAAAAGAAACTCAAGAAGTTGAATATATAAGTGAACATGGGATTCCTATCGCACACCTATTGGAAGATTGTTATCTAATATTAGATAATGAAAAACTAAAGAGTGGGGATCCGAATTACCTTAACATTTTGGAATTTACAGATATAAATACTTTAAACCTTAACTTTGAAATCTTCTTAGACCGCTACATTATTTCACAAGGTGTGCCGTTTTGGAGCTGGCCTATATACACAGCTGAAAATTACTATAGAACTAGGTAAAATAAATAAAAGAGCGATTGCTAATTAAATGCAGTCGCTCTTTTTTAATATTATTTCGACTCGATTTCAAGTATCACTGTTTGTTTATGTTTAGGATTTTTAGTTTTGTCTGTTTCGTAAATAACGTCTGCTGGATCGTTTAGTTCGGATTCTTCTTCTTTAGATGTCTTTCCTTTAGATGCCTTTACATTCGATTGAGAAGAACAACCAATTAACATTAAGCCAGCAAGTAAAATGACAGCATATTTTTTAATCATGTATGCAGCTCCTTATTTGATTGTTAAAAGCATAGCATGGAAAAACATCACTTTTGTGTCACATTTTGAAAAAGAGGGGGAGAAATATTGAAATCCACTTAATTTAGTTGAAAGACTGACATAAACAAATCATTTTGGTTTTGCTCATGAGGTGAGGGAAAATAGTCATGGTGATACATAGTTTGAATTTTTACTAGTTACAAAAAAAAATGACAGGGATCTCGCCTGCCATTTCTATCAATTCATATTTATCGGCCAATAATAAAACACTAGTGTAACCATGATAATCATGACACCGCTAATCATTAAATAGGCTGGGTACCTAAGGGTGATATTCATTTCCTTTTTCTCGTCTATTTCAATTGGGGTTTGCAGGATATTAGCCTGAAACTCCCTTTCTTCGATCGTGATCGTTCCATACTTGGAGCCAATAATGAGTGCGCCTATGCTTAAGATCAAACCAATGATGACAGAATTGAGGTAAACGGGAAGGCTTATTCCGAACATGCCAAGGCTTTCTCCGAGAATCACGCCAAGGAAGCCGAATACGATGCTCCAAAAGGCTCCTTCTTTCGTTACCTTTTTTGAAAATACGCTTGATATGGCGATCGGCCCCCAGGATGCGGCGAATAATGTGGCCGCAAAGTAGCCGATCCACATGACAGCAGGCGGCTGGAACAATCCAATCAATAAGATGATCAAGCTGATGACAACCATAGAAATGCGGCTGGCCCGCAATAGATGATGATCTGTGTATTCCTTTTTCCGTGATTGTTCCATGATATCCCGTGTAATGCTGCTTCCTATTATCTGAAGGAAGCTCGAACAGGAGGATAATGCCGCAGCCATGATGCCGCTAACAATGATGACCCCAAGCCATGTCGGGACAATATTCATCGCTGCCCAAATGAATACCTTTTCCGTCGGTGCGATATCCGCTTTAATGGTGGTGATTGTCGAGATGCTGATATGGAGGAACAAATAGACGGTCAAGATGGATATGGTTGCCCATACGCCGGCACGGATGGCTACATGTTCATTTTTTGCCATTAAGTATCGGCTGCTTTGCCAAGGGCTTACTGCAATGACGATGCCCCAGACCAAGCCCATGATGACTGCCCAGGCCAATGCCTCCCAAGGAGTTCCCATCGTTGCCCCAGATCCAGTAATCCCATGCCAGCTTAATAAATCAGGTCGTTCAGCCAGGTTTGCCGCTTTAGTAATGGCATCAGGGAATCCGCCTGCCGATTTGATGATATAAGGAAAACTAAGATACGTTGCGATGGAGAATAAGAAGAACATCACCGTATCATTGACCATGACTCCCTTCGCTCCTGAGAGAATGGTAAAGGATGAATAGACGACCCACATGATCACCAACGCCATTGGATAGGAAACACCGGAAACCTCGGCCAATAAAACGGCAGCCCCTTGAGTAACGGCAACTAAGTATGCAGAGATTCCGAGAATCGTCGTGATGGCAGCTGCCAGCCTTACCTTCTTGGAATGAAAGCGGTTACCAAAAAATTCAGGTACCGTCAATGATTTGCTTCTTCTTAAATACCTGCCAAACAGGAATACTCCGAATATATAGCCGCTTGCATTAAAAATAACGAGGATGAGCAGCAGGATCGGGTACCCTTCATAGGAAAATCCCGCTTCTCCCATGAAGGATACGGTACTTAAGAAAGATGCAACAAGTGTACCGGTTATCATCAATGTGTTTCCGCTTCGTCCAGATACATAATACTCCTCTGAGCTTTTCACTTTCCTGAATAAAAAGATTCCGATCGAGACATAAACGCAAAAGGATACGATAATACCAAGCAGAAAGGCCACTTACATCCCCACCTTTTCAATCGGATCTTTTGCTTTTATTGCTTCTTGATTCCTTTTCATTTTTATCAGGAAAACCTTCGTAATCCACCCCATGACAATTAAGGAACCCCCATAACTTAAAGAGAAAATTAACTCACCCATTTCTTGACCCCCTTATCAAAATTGAAATAATCAATAGGGTAATATGCAATATCCATACCAAGTTTTTGAATATTCAGACTTTATGAGAGTTTATTTATTATTAATCGTCCTGATAGCTAAATTGGTATTTGCCTAGCTTGCGCATGATCGTCGTTTGACTAACCTCAAGGGCTTTGGCCATTTTTCTGGTTGATTTATATGTAGAAAGGGCTTGTGATAATAATTGCTTTTCCGTTTCCTCTAACGCTTTTTTCAAGGGAATGATTCCTGTTAAATTGACTAGTGCCGTATCTTTGTAGGTTAAATCGGATGGCAGATCCTCTATCGTTACGATAGGTTTTCTAGCCGTCACGACAATTTGTTCAATTACATTTTCCAATTCCCGAACATTCCCCGGGTAATCCTGCAGCTGCAGAATTAACTTGGAATGATCATCGATCGTGATTGATTGACCGTATTTTTCATTGAACTTCTTCAGAAAATAATCGGTTAATAATAGAATATCCTCCTTTCGCTCACGCAGCTGCGGGATTTCCAATGGAACGACATGCAGCCGATAATAGAGATCCTCGCGAAATTGATTATTCTTGATCATTTGCTTCAAGTCTTTATTAGTAGCGGAGATAATCCGAATATTCACCTTTCTCTCCTTGGTTCCTCCAACCTTCATGAATGTTCTGTCCTGGACCAGATGCAGGATTTTCACTTGAATGTCGAGTGGCATTTCCCCGATTTCATCAAGAAACAGCGTGCCGCCATCAGCACTCTCAACAAGCCCTTGTTTCCCGTGCTTATTTGCCCCCGTGAATGCCCCGCTTTCGTAGCCAAACAGCTCGGACTCAATTAATGCCGATGGAATCGCACCGCAATTAACTTGAATAAATTTCTTATCCTTTCTATTGCTAAGATCATGAATGACCCTTGCTAAAACCCCTTTCCCGACTCCGGTTTCACCATGGATGAAGATCGATGAATCCATTGGGGCCACTTTTTCAGCTAATTCCAAAACCTCTATCATCTTATCGGAATTTGTAATAAAGTTATTGAACGAAACGGTTCTCGAATTTTCATGCTGGGCCCGCTGGTTCCTAAGATTCACTCTGTTCAATCTACTCTTCATCTCAACCAATTCCGTAATATCCCTGGAATTCGAAACGATTCTATATAAGTTCCCCTCCTCATCGAAAATCGGCTTCGCTGTGCAGAATACAGTCACTCCATGCGGATAGGTTTGCTCCGCTGAATGGATCGCTTTCGTTTTCATCGTTTTTAATGTAACCGAATTGACGATCAACCCCTTTTCAACCAACTCTTTAATGTTCTTATTAATAAAGGCCTCCGGCGGCAGCCCTGTAAGCTTCTTACAGGCTTCACTCACGAACAACGTGTTTCCGTTCTCATCCGTTACGAAAATTTCATCATAACTGGAATGTAAGATCTGCGTTAGCTCCTTTACCTTCCTTCTTGTCACCTCCAGCTCTTCATGCAGTGATTCATTTAGACTTATTAAACTCTTAAGCTTCTTTTTAAGCAGCATTTCCCTGACTTCATAGATCGGATAGCATCTATATTGGTTATCACTATGTTGAATCACAAAATCATAGGTGCTCATATCCTCTTCACTTAGCTTATCTAAATCCTCCACAACGACAAACGATCGGTTAAGCAAATTCATGATTTCCTGATTAAGACCATCGCTATCCAATTGCTTCAAAAAGAAACCTTCATCCAATATGCCGAGGATCTCCAAGTGATTTTTCATGACAATAAAAGGCGAGGAATTGATTTTCAGTAATGCTTTCACATCCAAAATAGAAATATCGGAAAATACAATTAGTGATTCTTTTTTTACTTCCATCACATCACCCCATATTTTGATTTCGAACCGATTTTGTTACACTTTTTGATACGAAAAGATATATGTGACCCTCTCAAAAGCAAGCAATGTCTCCATATCAGCCAATCTAATGCTGAACCTATAATGAATCACCACTTTTCAAAAAAGGTTCAGTTTTCTATATATAAGATACTCGATTCATGGGCCATACCCTCCTTTTAAAAGTTAAAAAACTATTTTCATCACCCTTCCCGGAACGGCATGGTTATTGCATATTGAACCTGTATAAGGATAGGTAGGGGGGCGATCAATGCCTCTATACTCTCATTCTATCTAAAATTAGGGAGTGGTCATGGATATGGCACAATTCAAGAATCTGTTTACCCATTTAACGATCGGTTCTACTGAATTAAAAAACCGGATCTTAAGTACAGCACATCAAACAAATCACGTAACGGACGGGATCCCCACTTTCGAAATGGTGGCCTATCATGAAGCTCGCGCAAAAGGCGGAGTCGGATTGATCATCCTTGAAGCCGCATCCGTACATCCATCCGGCATGCTTACGTCCAAAACAATCGCAGGCTATGACCAAAGGATTGTCCCAGCCTACAAAGAGATTTCCGAAACGCTCCATAAGTATGGAACGAAGGTTTTCTCGCAGCTATTTCATGGCGGAAGGGAAGTCGTATCGAGCGACTATCGAAATGCGGCATGGGCGCCATCGGCCGTTCCCAGCCTGCGCTTCGGCGTGATGCCAAAACCCATGAGCTTAGAAGATATTGAAGGTGTGATAGAAGGCTTCGCCCATTCAGCACAGCTGGCAAAGGAAGGCGGACTTGATGGAGTTGAAATTTGCTGTTCACACGGATATCTTCCTGCCCAGTTTTGGTCAGTGCATACAAATAAACGCACCGATCTCTATGGCGGATCATTCGAAAATCGGATGCGATTCATTGTCGAAATTTTGGAGAAAGTATGGGAAAGAGTCGGGGAAGACTTTACCGTTGGCATTCGCATGAGCTCAGATGAACTGACGATGGACGGGACAACGATGAAGGATTCCGTGCAAATCGTCGAATATCTTGCGGAAAAAGTTCGATTGGATTTCATCAATGTCACAGCCGGAGATTCAAGCACCTTCGAGGGATCAACACATATCGTGCCGCCATCACCGATAAAGCACGCATACCTATCTCCACATGGATTCAAAATCAGGATGGCAGGAGCCGTACCGGTCTTTGTCGGCAATCGAATCGTCGACCCCGTTGAAGCGGAACAGATCGTATCAACCGGAAAAGCCGATGTCGTCGGAATGACCAGAGCCTTAATCGTTGACCCTGACATGCCCAACAAAGCAAAAAGCGGTGACCTGCAGGCAATCGATGCATGCATAGGCTGTTTACAAGCCTGTATCGGTCACTATCATAAAGGACTTCCGATTGGCTGTGTCCAAAACCCAACAACAGGTAAAGAAGCATGGATACTACCAGAATTAAAGAAAACGAGAAGCAAACAAAATGTCCTCGTCATCGGTGCCGGACCCGGTGGATTACAGGCAGCCATAACAGCGGACTATCTCGGTCATTCCGTTACACTGATCGATCAAAGCAAATCAATCGGCGGCCTGCTTCGCACCATGCGAAAAGCACCGATGCGTCATGAACTCGCAGAATCGATGCTCGATAACTACTCCAGGAAACTAATGAGAAGCAATATAAATGTGCAATTAGGCAAAACAGCCACCGCCCAAGAAATAACCGAAGCGAACCCGGACGCCATCATCTGTGCCACCGGCTCACGGCCCTATACACCAGCCATCGAAGGAATCGATGACCCACGGATCATCATGAGTGATGACCTCTTCAGCTCAACTAAAAAAGTGGGGGAAAACGTACTCGTATTCGACTTTGGCGGCGACTGGCCCGGCATGGAAGCAGCCATTTACCTAGCGGAAAAAGGACACCAAGTCACACTCATATCATCACGCCTGCACATCGGTGAAACCGTCCACCAATATCTCAGGAACGAATACCTAAAAAAACTATACAACCTAAACGTCACACTCCTCCCCCATTACGACATCGGGGCAATCAAAAAAGATCACGTCATCATCCGGAACCTATTCACCCAACAAAAACAAGAACTAACCAACTGGGACTCCATCGTCCTCTCCCTTGGCCGCATTCCCAATACAGAACTATTCGAAGAAATGAAAGGCCATGCGCCTATTGTGAAACAAATTGGGGATTGCCTTGGTCCGCGTACTATTGAGGAAGCTACGCATGAGGGGATGATGAGTGTGTTAAGTTTATAGGGGGAAGAGACATTCCTTGGGTGGGATGTCTCTTTTTCTTATAGCTTTCAACTGCCCTAAACCTCTAACCAAATATTATCCATTTGCTCCATCGTTTGATTTAAATATCAAGACATCCACCATTAATAGATCCAGTTTGTATTTAAAATACGATTTTCAAAAAAACACATTTAGTTATTAATCCCTTTCATATAAAATTTAGAGGTGTAAGGCTGATATATTATCACTTTTAACCTCATCTACGTTTTCTATGATAGATGCATAGAAGGGTTTCTTAGAAAAGCGTTGATAATCACCAATTACATAAAACTCTTTTTTAGCTCTTGTAACCGCTACATTTAGTAAATTAGGCTTTGAACATGACCAATTAGCCGCTCCATCACTATTTTCATCTGTACCAGTTACCAAATAAACAATGTCAGCTTCTTTCCCTTGAAATGTGTGAACAGTACCTACAGATTTTTCCAACCAATCCTTTATTTCTTCATTAGAAATTTGCATATTTTTCAGCCTCTGTTTTAGGACCTGTTTAATACCATCTTTCACTGCAGTAAAAGGTGAGATTATATATACATCAGGAGGAGCGGAGGCCTTTTCCCATAACTCAACAATATGATCTGCTACTAAATCTCCCTGCTCTGTTACGAACTGACGATTTACAGCCAATCCTTTACAATCAAACCAAGCACTCTTCCCTCGACTCTTTTGAGCTAATACCATTTTGTTATCATAGGCTATTTCATTCGCAATGGTAAACATAGGATCTAAGCATCTTCTGTGAACCCATAATGGTGTTCCAATCCATTGGTCATAATTATTGATCATTCCGTACGGATTTGCTAGATCTGCTAATGTTTGAACAGAGGCACCCGTACCAATATATTTATCATCTACATTGGAGTACTTTCTGATATCCCCTAAAATTGTTTCATCGATTGTTACAACTGGTTCAATTTGAATTGGGTCACCTACTACTATTACTCTCTTTGACCTCCATATAGCACCAGCTGATTGCTGGGGACTTGCTTGTCCCGCCTCATCTATAAACAAGTAATCTATACATTCATCTTCTACACCTTTATACATAGAGCTAAAACTTGCAAAAGTTGTACTGACCAACGGTGTAATTAAATGAACTGACTTCCAAATATTCTTTAGATATAATCTATGATCCGTATCATTAAGATTCAATTGTTTACGATTATTTAATAATCGCAAAGTAGATTTGATTGCTTCAAAATTAAAAGCTAGCATTAATTTATGGAGTTTCATGGCCTTTAAAAACAGTAATCCCCTTGTGAAATTTAGTTCGTCCGTAAGCCAAATTGTATTTAATTGGCGACGTTCGTATGACTGCTTCGAATTTGACCAGTAGCCTTCCTCAGGTAAGGCTATTCCTTGATTTTTATAATAATCTAACTGTTCTGCGAAAGAAGCTAGTATTTCTTTTACTCCTTCTACCTTCGCTTTAGTCTCCTCTAGTTGTTTTCTTTTTAGGTAAAGCTTTTTTTCTTCTCCTTTTAAGAATGAAATAATAACATTTAATTCCTTTTCCAACTCAATTTTTTTTATATTTTTTTTGAATAGGATTCTTTGCAAAAGGGATTGCTTAGGTAAGGTTTTGATTTGTTGTTCCGTCAATCGCTTTTGCTGTTCTAAATGTCTCTTCTCATCCTCTATATTCATTTGATCTTGCTCAAGTATAGGTAGCTGATTCTCTAACTCTTTTAATAGCATATCTGAAGCTTGTATGCTCTTATAATCATCGGAAAATTTTTGAAGATTCTCTTTTTTTTGTCTTACTAATTCAAAAATATTCTGAAAATCCTTTACAGCATCATCCCAATCTTTTAATTTTACTTGCTTACTGTCATGTTCTAATTGTTGAAGAAAAGCTTCTCCATTGTTATTACCACCATATAGCTTCCAACCAAATTTAGATATATTATCAGATTTTCCAAGAGCTCCAGAAAAAAGCCCCCAGGTATCACTATTGTCACCTAAAAGATCTTTTGCTGCTGATGGGTACATAGATAAATCTTTCGCCTCTTTAGCATACAATTCATCGTAATCTTTGAATTTACTTTTTCCAGCAGGACGAATAATTTCATCCTTTTTAGGAAGGTCCTTTGAGATATTTTCAACAGCCCCATTATTGCTAGAAGCAACAACCATAGAATACTTACTTAGTGTTGAATCTAATAAATAGATAGGATAGTGATAACCTTTTAGATTAATTGTTTTCACTTTCTTAAAACAATCAGTGGGATTATTAAATTGCACCATTCCTTTTCCTCTTTCGACTACAATGTTAGCAAAAATATCTTTTAATAACGTAGTCTTCCCTGTTCCTGGCGGTCCATTGACAGAACTAATTTTCTGGTCATTTTTTAAGATTTGATTTACAGCTACTTGCTGCATTAATGACAATCTATGATCTACTGGTGACGGCCAGCGACCATCTGGCATGTTTTTAGGCTGTAAGATTTCTTCAATATATTCTTTATTTTCATTAATATCTATTCGTTCTTCAATCCCTTTTCCTTCAATAAATTGACCAAGTGTTTCGTTCTCTCCTTTCTTTAGTATTTGTTCTAAGTCTTCTTGGTAGAAGCTGTTAAATTTCTTAGATCTGGGTTCTTGGTCTGCTTTAGTAACTTCCATCCCCAAATAGTTTAGTTGATCATTATCTAATCGATGAAAATACTGCTGGTAAACTTGCTGAATCTTTATTAAAGACTCTTTTGTTACTCCATTAATAAAGATGGTCTGTGCCTGTTCCTCAAACAGTTGCAATTGGCTCCGGAAAGGGGTGATGAGATCCTCATAATTTACTCTTGAATTTTCCGTCATTATTTTCATTACATACATAAGGAAAGGAACAAATAAAGAATCTTTTACATATTGCCCCTTGCTGTCTACTGAAAAAGAAAAACTAAATAAAGTTTTATGCTCCTTATTAATAATCTCTTCCTTATTTTTAAAAATTTCTCGTATAAAGCGGACAAGTTTATGATAATCAAAACAAGCTAGATAATACTGGTATTGAATTTGATATTTATCTTTACGTTTTAATTGATCCTTCTCCCAAGGCCGTTCATAAAGCTTTATCAAACGTGTTTTAGCCCTATTTTGATTATCTTTAAAATAATCTTCTTTTATTACCTCACCTTTACCAGAAACTTCGCTTGGGGCTAATGATTCTACTAAGAGCCATGACTCAAGCACTGACTTTATTCTGTTTATTTCCATCTTTTCACTCCCATTGTTATTAACTTTTCATTTACCTCAATGCTGACCGCGAAAGATTAGTTGAGCCAACAAACAAGCAATCTTGCTCTGCTTTTGAAACAGATAAGCTAAGGATGAAAGGACCTCCCGTTACTTCCGGACATCAGTTCTTGAATCAATCTCCAAAAACTTCTGCAATGAAATCTGGCTGGGTCACATATAAATAATCACCTGTACACTACTTAATTTCAGCTCCGCGTTCAACAACTGCTTTTAATGCTTCACTTCAAAGTTTATTTTACAATTATAACAAAACATCCTATTTTTACCCAAATTCTTCTTTTATAACAAACCTCACTTAATCATGATATTATTTAATCATAGCAAACCTATAGGAGGATAAAATGAAAAAGCAAGTTAAAGTAGTCGCAGCCATCATTGAAAATGAAAAAGATGAAATACTATGTGCGTTACGCTCTCCAGATATGAGCATCCCGAACATGTGGGAATTTCCAGGTGGAAAAGTAGAAAAAGGCGAAGATATTTTTACTGCTTTAAAAAGAGAGATTGATGAAGAATTACAATGCAAGGTTGAAACAGAGACTTTAGTCTTTAATGATAATACGCATGAATATGAAACCTTTATCATTAACCTACTGTCAATAAAATGTAAGATCATTGGAGGTACCCCAACTGCCAATGAACATTCTAAACTCATATGGTTAAAGCGCGAGAATCTAAGCTCTCTAAAATGGGCTCCTGCTGACATTCCAGCTGTGGAACAATTAATAAATGAAAAAAATAGTCTTCTCAAATGAGAAGACTATACTCTTTTAGTGAACTCAGTATATAAACTAGCTGGGACCTCATTCTCTAATTCCATTGTAACGGTAATTGGCTTTTCCCCTTCATATTCCACGGTGTTACCCTTGCCGATATAAATATAAGGTTCTGTCTTTCCATCTATTTCTTTATACTTTCTAATAAATAAATGTAAATGTATCCCTCTATCCTGGTTGAATACAATATTCTTTCCTCTCTCAGAACTTGGGGCTGTACTATTTGGAGTCTGCCATTGAAAAATGCGTTCGTTTATAAATTCATCGTGGTAATTAATGCTCTCTTTAATATCTTCTTCCTTGTGCAAATCAATAAATAAGAAATAGTCATTTCCATTCGAAAGTAGACCAGAACCCCTAAAAGCACTGTGGCTTTTGCGATAATTTGAGAGTAATGCAGCATCACCCATTTGATATTGCTCATACAGCTTCAAATGTGGCACACCATAGTAGTCTTCTTTAAATTCCTTTTCATATCTAAAGATTCCATAAATAATAAGATCTTCGATATACGTTCTATATTCTTCATTCTGTAGAACCTTTTGATAAGAAGAAGTCTTAGATAAATGACCATCTTCAAGAGTAAATAACTTAATGTTCCTCTTTTTCTGACCAGGATCATAAAAATCCTGATTTAGACACTGTAAGGCATGCAATACGCTATCTTCATCTACCTCTTTAACTAACTTCAATATCTCACGTTTTGCGGTTTCTAAAGAAATCTCATCATGGTCCAATAGATATTTAGCTATAGCAAACTCATACACTCGCTTTAAAGGTAGCTTACTCGATAATTCTTTTAATACTCCTTCAAAAGCCTCATCTAGTAATAACCTTTTCAAGGAGTCGTCTTTTTCTACTTTTGCTACAAATTGCAAATATGTTTTATCGCGATTAATAAACTTAATCGGATCCGGAGCTCCATCAAATTTCATATAATCCATTAATAATAAAGGAATTTTACCTTGATTCATTTTCTTAAATTCAAAATACTCTTCCTTCAAATACTTCAAAGAATTAAAGTTTTCCTTATCAATCTGCGCTAATATCCGTTCTTCAGAAATTTTATCCATTTGAATATGCGTACACCCTGGAATATTTGCAAAGCCAGTTGCAATAGCAACCTTCAAGCTTTCTTTATCATAATAACGGCTTCCATTTAATGCTATGGCAATTAAGAACGTTTTACTATGATTCCCAATGAAATCAAGTACCGTTAGGAAAGTCTTGTCTTTATGCTTACGAAGTCCTCTTCCCAGCTGTTGAATAAAAACAATCGGAGAATTAGTAGGTCTTAACATTAGTACGGTATTTACTGAAGGAATATCAACACCCTCATTAAAAATATCAACCGTGAAAATAAATTCTAAATCATCATGGTCATCTTCTAACTTATTTATATAATACGATCTCTGCTCGACTGAGTCATTTCCAGATAAACAGATACTTTGAATACCCCTACTATTGAATTCTTGTGCCATGTATTGTGCATGTTCAACGGTTACGCAAAACCCTAGGCCTTTTCTTTTTTCACCGTCATGCCCATAGAAATTAATATTCTTAATAATAAAGTCGACTCTCTCGTTAACCTTTAATCTCTTCGTTATCTCCGCTACATCGTCAATATCTACATCACTTAAATCAATTCCCTCAATGTCGGTAATACCAAAATAATGAAAGGGAATAACCAGTTCATCCTCTAAAGCCTCATGTAAACGAACTTCTAATGCAACATTATTATCAAATAGATCAAAGACATTTTGTTGATCGCTTCTCTCTGGAGTAGCTGTCATCCCTAATGTGAATTGTGGGTCGAAATATTCTAGCACTGCTTGATAACTAGGGCTTGTTGCATGGTGGGCCTCGTCAAAAATAATATAATCAAATTCGTCTCGTTTAAATTCCTCGTAGCATTTAGACACAGTTTGTATGGTAGAAAAAATATAATCAGCATTTTTTTGCTTTTGATTCCCAGTCAGTAATCCAAATGTCAATTTTTCATTAGGAAGGAGCTTTTCAAAAGTCTCTTTTGCTTTTTTTAATATTTCTTCCCTATGTACAATGAACAGTAATCTTTTAGGCTTGAATACCTTTACGTCAAAAGCAGACATATACGTTTTACCCGTACCTGTTGCTGCTATAACTAAGGCCTTCTTTTCCCCAAATGATCTAATTCTCTCAAGGTTTTCAACCGCACGTTTTTGCATGTTATTGGGAATGATATATTCAGAGCTTTCATAAATAAATTGCTGCGTATTCGTATAGCCCTTTAATTTACTCAAAAACTCTTCATACTTACTAATAAAATTGTCATCAGCTACGACGCTACTATTCCATAATCCATCATATTCCTTAAGAACATCTTTAAGAAATTGAGCATCCTCTTTAGCAATAATCTCGACATTCCACTCAATATTACTCTTAAGAGCACTTTGAGTAATATTCGAAGAACCAATAATCACCTTATAACTATCCTTAAATTCAAAAATATACGCTTTCGTATGAAAACCAATCGCCTTATCTGTTTCAAAAATCTTCAAATGAATATTACTAAACTCATTTATTTTCTTTAAAGCCTTCGCTTCAGTAAAATTCAGATAAGTAGAAGTAATAATCTTCCCCTTTACTCCCCTTTTTTCCGCGTTCTTGAAGGTATCCAACAACAGCTGAAGACCACTATAATTAATAAAGGCCACGCTAAAATAAAACTTTTCACACTCATTTATAGAAGAAATTAATTCATTTAATAAATTACCCTTGTCTGAATTGACAATTAGCTTTTTCTCGATGCTCATGGGTTGGCTCCTGACTGTGGTTATATAAGAGAATGTTTCATATTTCAAAAGAAACATTGAATAATTTGTCGAACATTAGTGCTTAGATAATGATAGCATGGAATTTACCATAAAAAAACAGCTAACCAGAAGGGTCAGCTGCATAATCTTCATTTATTTCAAATAATGTCTTATGTTACTAGTAATAAAATTAATGTCATTTATGATACGGTTCACCTTATCACATTCAAAAGTTTTACCTTCTCTGCTCATAAATAAATATCGACAACTTTAAATTTAATATAAACCTGATGTTTCAACCAGCATCTGTTTAATTATACCAGTATCTATATTTAGTTATAATAGGTGCTAAGTAAAGAATAATGGAGGTACATTTATGAAAGCCACCGAGACAAACTTTTTACAATTTCTAAAAGGGCCAAAGCAATTCGTTATTCCTATTTATCAACGTACATATAGTTGGACTAAAAAACAATGTGCGCAGTTATGGGACGATATTGAACGAATTTCTGAAGATGTGAATCTATCAGCACATTTCTTAGGTTCAATTGTTTATGTTGAGAAAGGTTTATATCATGTAACTTCTGTTCCCCAACTTTTAGTAATAGATGGTCAGCAAAGATTAACGACCTTAAGTCTAATATTATCTGCGTATTCTGAGGTAATGGAAGAACAGATTAAAACCTGCGAATCAATTACATCAAAGAAAGTTCGTAATTACTTCCTTTTTAATGCTGAAGAAGATGATGACACCCAGTATAAGCTATTATTAACCCAAAAAGATCGTCAAACTTATATTGATTTACTTGAAAGAAATGAATTCGAGGATGATTATTCAAAAAGAATTGTAGAGAATCAGAAGTACTTTAAGGATAAAATAATGAAAAGTCAATTAACTTTGGATGAAATTTATCTGGCTCTTAATAAACTTATTGTTGTGGATATAGCTTTAGATCGTGATAAAGATAACCCCCAATTAATCTTTGAGAGTCTCAATTCCACAGGGCTTGATTTATCGCAAGCTGATTTGATTCGAAACTATTTCCTGATGGGGTTGCAACCAAAAGATCAGGAATACCTATATAACAAATATTGGTATAAGCTTGAAATGAAGTTCGACAAACTACCTGATTCAAGCTATTTTGATCGCTTTATTAGGGATTATATTACGCTTAAAACAGGAGTAATCCCCAAAATAGGTTTTGTATACGAGGCATTTAAATCCTATGTAACTGAACACGCTCACCTATCAACTGAAGAAATAATTATCGATGTTTACTCATATGGACTATATTATGTAAATCTTAATTTGCGTGATAAAGATCCCGTACTTGAAAATGTATTTCGTGATATACGTGGACTTAGAGTAGATACCGCAAATCCATTCTTAATGCAAGTCTACAATGACTATGCACAAAACATTATTAATAAAGACGAGCTAATTACTGTTTTTAGATTAGTTGAAAGTTACGTTTTCAGACGTGCAATTTGCAGTATACCAACAAATTCGTTAAATAATACTTTCGCATCTTTGTCAAAAGAGATTGATAAAACTGACTACTTAAATAGTTTAAAAGCAGCATTTCTATTTAAAACATCCTACCGGCGCTTTCCATCTGATGAAGAATTTCGTCGAGACTTATTAATCAAAGACCTGTACAACTTCAGAAATCGTAATTATCTGTTACGAAAGCTGGAAAATCATAATCGAAAAGAAATCATCAATGTTGAAAATTATACTATTGAACATATAATGCCACAAAACAAAAACCTTTCAGTTGAATGGCAAACAGCTTTAGGATCAGATTGGGAAGCAATCCAACTTTCTTATCTTCATACTTTAGGCAATTTGTCTTTAACTGGCTATAATTCTGAATTAAGCGACCGAAGTTTTACTGAAAAACTATCTCTTGTAGGTGGCTTCAAAGATAGCCCATTATGGCTAAATCGTAGCGTTTCGAAATTTTCAACTTGGAAAAAAGAATCGATTGAAGAAAGAGCAAATATCTTAGCCGAACGAGCAATTACTGTCTGGCAGTCTCCGACTCTTTCAGAAGATGTTTTAAAACGATTTAAGAAAAACGAAAATGAGTCAAAATCAAAAACAGATTATTCAATTGAACATCATGCCAAAGCATTTAGTTCTGAAACCCATAAGTTATATGACTTATTAAAAACTCGCATCTTAAACATAGATAGTTCCATACATGAGGAAGTAAAGAAATTTTATATCGCCTTTAAGTATGGGAATAGAAATTTCGTAGATTTATTACCAGCAAAACAAACTATAAAGATTTGGCTAAATTGTAAATTCGGTGAATTACATGATCCTGATCATCTTGGAAGAGATGTCACAGATATTGGCCACCGTGGAAATGGAGACATCGAAATTAGTTTAAAATCAGAGACAGATTTAGAACCTATTATGGACCTTATTCAGCAGTCATTTATATTAAACTCTGATTCAGAATGAATAATATATAAGCAAATATTTGTAATCCTTACTCTAGTATAAGGAGTTACTCTATTTATTAGTAAGAGACCCTTCTTTCGGAAGGGTCTCTTGAATAGTAAAGAACAATTATCTTTCACCCGCGATTAAGTCTTTATCACGATCGCTTTTTTTGGCATCAGCCACATCATTTGTTCCTAACGAGACACATTTCCTTTATCCCTATTCTTTTTCATCCATTTTCTGCTTTAAATATTCAGCAATTTCAGTTTGCCCTCTTTCAATGGCAAATGCATAAGCATCCATATCATTCATGTTGTCACCAGAGTATTTTATAGATATATCTATATTATTATCAACTAGCAATTTAACAATTTCAAAATGACCACCATATATTGCAGCAAACAGAGGATTCCTATCTGGTTCACTAGTATCAATCTCAACATTCTGGTTAATGAGATATTCGACAATATCTAAATGGCCTTTTGTAGCTGCTCTTTCAAGGGCATTTGTAGAAAAAGTTCCGCCCTGTGCATTAGCATCTATCCCGGCATTAATAAGATATTTTATCATTTCTAAATGCCCATGAGCTGCTGCTATATGTAACCATGTACCAAAGGGTGTTACCCATGTTAACATTTCTGGTTCTTTCTCAAGTAAATCCTTCAACGTTTCCAATTGGCCACTTTTTATGGCACCTCTAATGTCTTTCGCAATTTGAGTTTTATCCATTTTAATTTCTCCTTTATTTCTTATCTTCTAGAAGCAGCTTGTTTTCCAAGGTCTTCTAATATTTCAATAATATCATCTATGTCTGCACCTGCCGTATCAACTGCTTTCAATTGATTCACAACATTCTCCAAAGCCGCAATATTATGTTGCCCCATAATTCTATTTGGTGCCCAAACAAGATTTTCTTTACCAATTATAGGGTCAATACCGTACTTTCTTAATATTTCTTGCCCTTCTTGTACGAGTTTTTGCTGAGCCTCACCTAGACCTTTTTTGAATAAAATATGATGTGCATGTGGATTTACCATAGCAGTAGGTGGGCCACCTATTAATCCTCTAAGATACTTACCAAAATCAATTTTAATTAATGCCTCATTATATTGTTTAGTAATTCCTAAATCAGACATCTTTTTACTTATCTCAGACAGTTCATCTACACTAAAAGTATACTTTATGAGTAAAATTTATGAGCTTTTTCGTTCCTTATTTTCGAACTTTAGAGGAGATGGGATTACATAAAGATTTATTATTTTTCTTCAAAAATAAAAAGTTGATACAACCAACTTTCTTGGTTGTATCAACTCCAGTTTGTAGACAAAAGGGGTTCGGAATTAAAAAATTCCGAACCCCTTTTTGAGATTCCCTTTGAATTTTTGCCTGA